>JADFXK010000276.1:3294-5813 GCA_015233625.1 Deltaproteobacteria bacterium
GGCCATGGCGGTCGTCCCCGGGCAACCGGGGCAGACTTCGTCTCTTTTCTGATATACCTGAAAACATTTCCGGCCTATCAGGTCTGTGGTCGGTCGGTTGAATATTTTGCCCTGGGCCTCATTGGCCATGACAATAGTATACTGAGCGTCGACCATGCTGAGGCCCAGGTTGATCCCCTCGACTAAAGTCCGATACCGTTCTTCACTGGCTAAGAGTGCCTCCTCAACCAGTTTTCTTTCGGATATCTCGACACTCAATTCTTGGTTGGCTCTGGCTAACTCAGCAGTTCGTTCCTCAACCCGCACTTCCAATTCATCGCGGGCCAGGCGCAAGGCTTCTTCGGCCGTTTTGCGGGCCGTGGTATCGATCAATATACCGTAAAAGCGTAGTAACTTACCAGATTCATGATCGTATTCGGCGATGATGTTGCTTTTGATCCAGGCCGTTACACCGTCTCCAGTAATAACCCGGAATTCTTGTCTGAACTCCTGGGCGCGCTCTTTCCGATACCGGCGAAACTCTTCATTAACCTGCGGTAAATCCTCGGGATGCACGATATTCCCGAAGACAACCCGACCGGTGATGAAATCATCTTGGGTATACCTAAACATTTTCTGCACATTTTTGCTGACAAAGGTCACTTTCCAGCCTTTGGCCGCCCAGACCTCAAAGGTCACCGAAGGACCTCGCTCAACAATCATCTCCATTTTGCGCAGAGCGATCTCGTCCCGCTGGCGCGCCGCAGTCTCCTCCACCAGTTTCCAATACAATCTCCGATAAGTGCTGATGCCGAAATAGGTACCGACCGTAGCCACAGTGGTGGCAAAAGCAACCGTCAAGGCGTTTGACTCCCACAAGGTCATGTTGGGGTCGACGACCCGTTTAAATAACTGAAACGCGATCATGCCCACACAGGCAGCCAAGGCCGCCATAACCAAAGAAGAGATTACCTTAGGGCCGGGGAGAACGGCAACTGATTCCTTTTTCACGCTAATAGCCTTAGACAATAGGACATCGCATTATACTCGACACGGCCGTCATCGACATTTCTGCGAGTACCTGTTTCCGGTTGCTCATAATGGTTACTCTACTGGGCGGCCCGTTGAAGATAACCGCCACCAGCACCCACGTCCTCAGGCGCTGCCGATGGTCTCGGCCAATGGATCAAAGAAGCCTCCACCTTTTTCGGCCTTCTGGCGACTGCTCCGCTGGTTTTTAACTAATTCTATCATGTAGATAATTTTGGATACGAATAGTCCCCGAACCAGATAGACCAGGGCAAACTTTTGTGCGCCGGTGAGCCCGTCCAATCCGAACAAGTTAATTATTTCTTCAACAATAGGGGATATCTTCTGGCTGATGTGATGTTGGGAAACGGTCAGTCGGCCTTCTTTGGATGCGCCCCAAATGGCCGGGACGATATAGGTAACCGGCTCCATTAACAGTTCCTGATAGTAAGCAGTAAATATCTCTATGGCCGTTTTCTCGATTAATGGTCCCACGGCCCGTGATATTTTCAGTATATCTTCCGCGTCGTTCGTTTTCAAGCTACTTGACTCAAATTTGACATAAGTACCCGGATATTTTTGTTCCACAGCCGATCACTCCTCATATAAGATGGACGGTCACGGTTTCAACCTCTTCCCCCGCATCGGTCGGAAATTTAGAAATTCCCTATCAGTCATGGAAACTTCTCGGGAAAGACGATTTCTTTCCGCCAGGACGGTCGCTGATCGTTTTCTGTCTTTATCTTGATGTTAGCCCCACGGCTCTGGGGTCTAAGTTCATTTCTTCATCACTGCCGTTCTAAGATGAATACCCGGCAATGGTCGGTTCGGCAACTGGGCTAAAGGATTAGTTTACGAGCGTCCTGAAAGAACAGAAAATCTAAAGATTTTTCCCGCCCGGCCCCAGGCATTTCCGCAACACCTCTATTATCTCATCCCGGCTACCGTCGGCATAGGTCATGAACCGGGGGTAAAGAGTCCGCCCCAAGG
This sequence comes from Deltaproteobacteria bacterium, assembly GCA_015233625.1. Taxonomy (GTDB): domain Bacteria; phylum Desulfobacterota; class JADFXK01; order JADFXK01; family JADFXK01; genus JADFXK01. Next base: position 5,293 of record JADFXK010000276.1, read on the forward strand.
CCACAGTGCCCTCGTTCCAGTCCGGCAAAACCAGGATAAGACGTAAGTCCATCAAAAACTCCCGGAGCATGAGAATAGATATCAACTCCTGGTGGGTCGCCGCCACGAAGACAGCCAGAGAAATATCGCCGAGGGGTTGCTGGAGCCGAGACAGGAGGTCATCCAACCGGCAATAGACCTGTCGGCACGGGGCGGTCAGAAACGGCTTCAGGGCACTCATTACCTCAAGTTCCAGGCCGCCGTCCGGAGGTAGGTAGAAAAGTACATTTTGCATCATCAAACTCCCGTATTGGATCATAGAAGCATGAGATACAATAATCGTACCAAGATTAACCAAATACCCGATGCAAACAGTTTGTCATTAAAATGTCATGGTGTTAAGTCGTTGAGGGGAGATTTGAATCAGGTCGGCCGGCGAGTATTTGTCTGATCAAATCGGATTTTGTCCTATCAGATCAGACTGTGTCCTATTTTGCAAGACTTGAACCAGGAGAAGGGAAGTTCATCCGGAAAACGACAGG
>JADFXK010000277.1 GCA_015233625.1 Deltaproteobacteria bacterium
ACACCTCTTAGATGACATATGGCAACTCAAGAACGAGGGGTATCCCATCGTCCTTTCACGAGCCGCCTACAAAGCACTGAGAAATAATAATTGGAAAAGACCGATATCTCAAATCGAGCTAGGCACCAAAGACAGAATCTTTCAATGCTGTAGAGATGTGGTTAATCCATCAGTCTGTGAACAATGTGGCTACGTCAATTGCGTAGAAGTTTCTCAAATCCTCGATATGAAACCGTCAGCAATGTGGCAGGTAATGCGAATGGTAGGCACAAATTAAAATCATCCCCTCTAAAAAAAGCCCCACCGAACCTCCGACGGGGCTTTCTCTTGGTGCACCCGGCAGGGCACACCTTCTTGAAGATACACCTCACTCCAGCCCGATCAACCTATAAATATAATCCAGATCCAGGCCGGCCCGGACGATATCGGCCGGCTTATCTAAGGCCGCCTCCAAATCATATCCGGCCATGACCGCCACCTTGGCCGGTAAGCCCCGGCGGACCCGCAGGCGGTCGATAAACCAGCGCCGGAATTCATTATTCTATCTCCTCTCTCGATGCAATCTTCGGGACCCGAATGCGGAAGGTGCTGCCCTTCCCTGCCGTACTTTCAACGTCCACGCAGCCGGACAACACCTCGGTCGCCAGTTTCTTAGTCAAGTATAGCCCCAGCCCGGTTCCCCCAGCCTTGACCCGGAGATGAGAATCCAGCCGCTCGAAGGCCTCAAACAATTTAGGCAGATCCTGTTCGGAGATACCGATGCCCGTATCCGACACGGATATTTCAATTTGGTCATTGACTTCTCGGGCGCTCACCGTGACCTTCCCGGTCTCGGTAAATTTCACGGCATTGCTCAGGAAGTTGAGCAGACACTGCAGCAGCCGTTTCCGGTCCGTCACCATGGTCAAGCCGGGCGGGACCTGCACCTCCAGAGTCAACCCTTTTTCACCGATTTGGGGCTGGACGGTGCCGACGGCTTCGGCCACCAGTTCATCCAACATCAATTGCTCCGGATAAATCCCGACACTGCCCGCTTCGATCTTTGAAATGTCGATGACGTCGTTGATCAGATTTAGCAAATGGTTGGCGGAACGGTAAACTCGACGGAGATTATCCTCCACCTCGTCATTCAGGGCCCCGGACAATCCGTTAAGGGTTATGCCGGTGAACCCAATGATGGTATTGAGCGGGGTCCGCAGTTCATGGGACATGGAGGCAATGAACATGGACTTTAGCCGGTCCAGTTCTTGAAGACGGATATTGGCCTGACTCAACTCCGCCGTGCGCTGTGCTACCAGGTCCTCCAGATGATCGCGATATCTTACCAGCTCTTCTTCGGCCAGCTTCCGTTCGGTGATATCAATATTGGTGCCGATCATGCGCAAGGGCTTACCATCCTTGTCACGGAAGGTTTTGGAGTCGGCTTTGATCATCCGGACGGCGCCATCCGGGTGAACAGCGCGAAACTCGGGGACATATTCCCTTTCTCCACGGAGGGCGGCCTGTATCTCTCCCTCGGCAAACAGACGATCATCGGGATGCAGGGTATGACGCCAGGCCTCATAGGCGCCGCCAAAATCATCTTTGCGAATACCGTAGAGCGAGTACATGCTGTCGTCCCAGACCAGCTTGTTATTAACCACGTCCCAGTCCCAGATTCCGATGCTCGCGGCGCGTGTCGCCAACTGAAGCCGTTCCGATGAAACCTGCAGATCTTCGTACGGCCTTCTTATGAAAGCGACAAATATTCCCTGGTAGATGATACCGAAGGCGATGATCTTGTATATATGGCCAACCGCATTGTATGTATCATAGACGGTCTTGTATAAAGTAAAGACAAGTTCGGTGAAGATGCAGATAACGAAAGCCGCCAGATAGTAATTGATTAACCGGTCGCCGGTTCTGGACAGTCGCCGGTAATACATGACGCACGCCAGGACCAGCAGGAAGCTGATGACGTATTCCGAAACTATCTTGAACGGGGTCTGGCCGCGCCCCTGAATGTAGGCGATTGGAACATGTTCTGGAAAAAATATGATGCCGACAAAGACAACGGAGGAGATGACCAGCACAGCCGTCAGCAGAAAGCCTTTTAGCCAACGGGTTGTCCTGCCGGCGGAGACGAAGGCGCTGGCCAGGAACGCCGTCGCGCCGAAAAAGCGGGCAGCAATCCAGAACTGGGAAGCCTTGTTTGCGGAGCTGGGGGTGATCAAAGCCGGCATTCCCGCATATGACAGAGTATGCATCAAATCAATCAGGCCGATGCCGAGAAAGACAACACTAAGAAACAGCGAATGACGATCTTTGTTCTGGTCATAGGCGTACCATCCCAGGCCGATGAGTCAAGAGATTGAAAGAAATCCCCCTGAAAAGATTCGTACAAGTCACTTCCTCAACAAACTGACGGAGATATTGCACATTGGCTTTGCTGAACGTGATTGATGCAAAAATGTTCTTGGTCACGGCATTTTTAACGTTATTGAGTACGAGATCATACGAATTGTTTCTGATTTGATCATGTATATCTTTTGGTCCATCAACAGTAACGATATAATTACAATTTTTTATGGATAAGGGCCTCGTCCCATTTGTAAAAATGAAAACATCCAGGAATCCTATGTCGCGGGCTATCCGAACCAGCTCCTCGATGTCATGGCCGCCATCTTCCCAAATCATAGGTTCTCCTCCTGTGAAATAAAGAGAACGGTGACCACGGAGATGAGCGTCAAGTATTGTGTTTTTCGCCTGTTCAAATGAAAAGTGATAGCGTCCCGAGTTCTTGCTTTCACAATAGAAGCAGTTCAAATTACATTTATCCGTAATAACCATGCCAAAAAGATAAGGTAATGTTTGTCTGAGGATGAATGTTTTAAAGCCGTATCCCAGCCAACTGGAAAACTTGCCAACCATTAAAGAAACACCTCCGAAGGCCATGCTTTACGCCGGCAAGAGCCCCAAAGCCTGTTGATGTAATTAAGGCTATATTCATTCTGAAGGCGATGGATCCAATACGCCCCTGATTCTGTGACGTAATAACCGCCATTCTTTTTTCCTATCATGCCGGCCAATTTAAATGGTTTTAATACGTTTGAGAACACTGAGTCGAGCGTGAACGCCTTGCCGAAGAGATCCTGGAAATCGTTGTCCAATATCTTCAATTCATAAACTCTCCAGTATAACCAGTATGCCATTTCAAGACGTCTATCAATCGGCATAGAGAGCGCTATCGGCCTCTTCTTGGGCAACGAAGCGGCATATTCGCGAACATCGAATGTATTCACGTAAAAATTGGTTCCAGTCATCGATGCGGCACTAGGGCCAAAGCCAATATAATGGTGTCGAGTTATAGAGCTGAATTTCTTCTTCGCCGGTTTGAGCCAGCTCCAGACCGCACATCGTTTAAAACCAGACTGATTTGCATAGGACTGGGTAAGACCGAGCATGGACCGGACTGCACGACTATCGGGTCTTTTGATTTGCCTAATTCGTTGTGCCTGTCCCAAGTCCGAGTAAGGAAAGGAAAAGAGTGGATAGGTACTAACCTGATCGACACCTTCTGAGACAACTGTCCTAAGATCGTTTTCCCAATCTTGGATTGTTTGACCGGGTAAAGCAAACATTAAGTCGGCATTGACCGAATCAAAGCCGATCCTTACCGCCCTTCTGAGTGAATCAACCGCTGTTTTCCCATCGTGATTTCTGCCGATATTCTTTAAGATATGATCCGAAGTCGATTCAACACCGACGGAAAGCATGGTGATACCGAGGTCTTTCAGAGATTGAAGACACTCGGCATCCATATTGCTGGGGTGTAGCTCAATGCAGATGTCACATGACAGAGAAAATGCGCTTTTCAGATGTTCCAAGATTCGGAGCAATCCGCTCAGATTGACGGTTGGCGTACCACCCCCAATATATAATGATACAAATTCACTCTGATTCAAAGAACTTCGGTAAAGTTCAATTTCCTCATGTATCGCCCGCTCGTACTGTCCAAACAACGTATCGTCATATTCAATTCGATTGTAAGGACAAAAAGAGCAAAGGTTTTTGCAGAACGGCACGTGCAGATAAAGTCCAACTCGTTTGAGATTATCTGGAAATGCCGGCACAATAGGACGCATATGGAATCGGTTCCATTGTCCGGTCACGATTTTCTGAACTAGCGGTTTCCAGATGAATTTAGCGGGCAGCATATTTTTCAATTATTTAAGAATAGCCTGGATAGGCTGACTTTTCTCAAAAGCCGAAAATGCTCATTTTAACGACACTGATTACTTTCACATTCTTATCAAGACAATACCATGCTGTCAACAAATAAAACGTAGAATGAATATATAAAACCATCTATTTATGCCATTTTTTATTTATTTTATCATTTTATAACAGCTACTTTAGAGGCTATTCTCACTTTTGACTAGGAACCTTAACTCGTCCGCCGCGCCCCATTTTAGCTGCCTGGTCTGGGGCACCTACTGGCACGGGATTTTTGACGCGGATGAATTCCGGCGCTGGTTTATCGACCGCCTGCGGGTGCACCGGGGCTTACCGGCCCGGGCTGCGGTCATGTCCGGATATGATTTGGAGGCGGCCTTAGATAAGCCGGCCGATATCGTCCGGGCCGGCCTGGATCTGGATTATATTTATAGGTTGATCTGGCTGGGGTGAGATGGGGCGGGTTGACGGGTTGCGGGTTGCAGGTTGACGGGGCATCGGACGAATTTCTTTAAATTGGCTGGGTTACCAGACCACCCTTTTCTCTTGTATTTATGTTTGATAGGATATAGAATGCTTGTTGAGTAAGGCGAAGTAATGGAAATTATCTTCTACGAAGAAAATAATGAGTCTCCACCTTTGGCTTTTTTAAAATGCGGGCCGCCTAATATTCGATCAAGATAAATGTTATGCCGCCAACCCCCTCTGATCCAAATGGCCCCTGACGACACGACTGGTGGGTTAACCCCAACATTGAGTAATACTATGAGTTCTACAGAGACAGAAGATAAAAAGTTGACGCGGATTCTCTCCATAGACGTACTGCGCGGGTTTGCTCTTATCTGTATGGTCATGGTCCACTGCATGGTCTATTGGGGGAACACTGCTGCCGTAGATACGTGGCCTTATTTCTTTCTAAACCATATTTTGGCCGATTTGGGCGCGCCCTGCTTCCTGATGATGATGGGAATGAGCCAGGTGCTTTCGGCACAGAGACATGTTGAGGAAGACAACTGGCTGATCTTCAAGCGCACTTTGATCCGCGGGGGCTTCATCTTCCTGGTTGGAATAATCATGCTGGCTCTATCCTGGGGGCCTGGCAAAATTTGGCAATGGGATATCCTGACCTTGATGGGAGTTGCCACAGTTCTGCTCTTCTTCTGTCGTTTTCTGCCTTCGTGGTCAATCCTGGCCTTTGTCGTGTCTCTGGTTATTTGTACGCCTCTGTTGCGGCAGGGGATTGACTTCAATGCCGTCTGGGGTGGAAATTTTATCAACGTGCCTGTAATCTCGCGCTATCTTCCCGGTCTCTTGGTTGATCCAGCCAAGGAGTATGAAGTGGTTTGGCGGGTGAAAGAAATTATTGAGGGCTTTTTGTTTACCGGCGAATTTCCGGTTATTCCTTGGTTCATCTACCCGCTGTTGGGATTCTTTCTGGGGCGACGGATCGTCAGCCAGAGAATGCAGCAGGATTTGGTGTTTCTGGTAATCATCGGCAGCTTGCTTGTTTTGTTAGGTCTTGGCTGGGCATATGCCGCTATTGGTCGACCCCGGTCATCCATCATCATCGATTACATTGTGCCGCTTAGCTTCTA
>JADFXK010000278.1 GCA_015233625.1 Deltaproteobacteria bacterium
GGCCAGCTCCGGGCCGGGCTCCATCTGTCCCGTCATCATCTGAAAGGCCAGGATATTCCGGCCGCGGGCATTAAACGATTCCAATCCCGTGGCCGAGAAGGTGGGACAACCGTTCCGGCAGAAGCCGCATTGGACGCAGGCCAAAACCTCGGCGTTAACGTCCTTGCCAAAGGAATTGGCCTCAGCGATGCCCTTGATCAGCGGCTCAAAGGCAAAATGATCAAAAATATCGCCGTCGTTTTCGGCAAAACCCATCTTGTCCGGGTTGAGAATATTGTTGGGATCTAAGGCCTTCTTGATGGTCTTCATGACGTCGAGAACCTGGCCCAGTTCTCGGCGGATGTATCCGCTGCGGGTCAAACCGGTCCCGTGCTCGGCGCTGATCGTTCCCTTAAGCTTCATGGCCAGGTCCACCAACTCGTCAGAGGCCGGCCGCAACTTGTCCCATTGGGATTTATCAGTCAGGTCGATGACAAAAGTGGTGTGTACATTGCCGTCTCCGGCGTGGCCAAAGGTAGAGATAATCACATCATATTTGGCGGCTATCTGCTGAGCCCCGCGGATCGCCTCCGGGATTTTGGTCAACGGCACCCCAAAGTCTTCCGAGATGGGGACCAACCGGTAGCCCGGTTTCAAACGTGAGAGAGCCGGCACCAGTCCCGCCCGGCCCCGCCACATCTGTGCCCGCTGGTTGGGATCATCCGACCAGCGCACATCCATGCCGTGATGTCTTTTGCATGTCTCTTCAATGAAGATCATTTGCTCTTGGACCGCCGCTTTGTGACCGTCCACTTCCATGATGATCAGGGCCTCGGCGTCGGATATATCTAAGTTATAGCGTTTCTTGACCACATTGAGGCTGGCCCGGTCCATAACCTCACAGGCGCACAACTGGATGCCTGAGGTCAGTATCTCGGTCACGGCTCGGCCGCTGTCATCCAAATTGTCAAACAGGGCCATGGCAAAAGCCGTATAGGGAGGCAGCGGGAGGATGCGGACTGTGACTTCGGTGATGATCCCCAACGTGCCTTCGGAATTAACCAGCAACCGGGTCAGGTCATAGCCCGTGGCCGTCTTGGGGGCGGTGGTGCCGGTCCTGATGATGGAGCCGTCGGCTAAAACCACCTCCAACGCATGAACATAGTCCTTGGTCGTGCCGTATTTGACTGCCCGCAACCCGCTGGCATTGGTAGACACCATCCCGCCCAGGGTGGCTATGGCTGAGCTGCCGGGATCAGGAGGAAAGAACATTTTTTCTTTGGCCAGGGCGGCGTTAAGATGGGCGCAGATAACGCCCGGTTCCACCACGGCATGGAAGTTGGCTTTGTCGATATGCTTAATCTTATTCATCTTCGACAAGTCCATCAGGATGCCGCCGCATACCGGCAAGACTGCTCCGGTGACACTAGTGCCTGACCCGCGGGCGGTGACTGGAACTTTTTCCTGATTGGCCAGTTTCATTATCTTAGAGATTTCTTCGGTGCTGGCCGGGTGAACAATGAGTTCCGGTACACCCTGATGAACTGACATGTCCCGGGAATTGGATATTCTTTCCGCAAGATCATCAAACACTCTTTCCCGGCCGACAATTTCGGCGAGCTTGGACATGAGATTCATACATTTACCTCCTTGGAAGGTCGCAGCGGCAGGCCTGGCGGGTTACGGGTTACTGGTCGCAAGTCAATGTCATTAAGTTAAGGGTACTGAGCGCATTGGAACCATTTACCTCAGGGTGGCGCTTCGCTGACCCTGGGCTAGATTGGGTAACCCCTCCGGGGTATTCGTAATGGTGGTCTGGTCAATGGTGTGCTTAGCCCCGGCAGTGGATTTTCAGGACAAATCAGCTCGTTCCGGTTGGCTAAGCACATTTCCCCGAAGGGGAAAAACAATCTAGCCCAGGGTCAGCGAAGCGCCACCCTGGGTAATGCGAAAACCAAGCCGGAAATCTTAAGTTAATGGCATTGGGTCGCAAGTTTCTGGTTGCTGGTTTCTCATTCCTGGTTATCTTCAACGAGTAAGCTGACCATCTCTTTATCAGACTTCGATTGGATTGTCACATGTGGTCTTGGTTTGGTGAGCGAATCCATAGCTATAAAATGACTACGTTATTTGTGGATATGGTGTCAAGATTTATCTAAAATATTTAACTATAATTGGGAGTTATCTGAAAGTGTCGCGCCTCAGAGAATGCAGGAAAGGTGGTTGATTGCGATTGTGGGCCAGGGAGGAGGGGGGGATTAAAACTTGGAGTGACAAGCGGCCAGGGTGTCTTGATATCCTAACCGGATTAGCTCCTTCATATCTCGGCCGAAATTAAGAGTCCCTTTAAAAAAACCGCCCAGGTCGCGACTGGGGGACACATCTATAATCTCAGCCTGAGGGCAAGCCTGGTCATCAGTGGTCCGGCCGGGCTTAAGGTGAACCGCCACGATTTTCCGGACACCCGATTGATCCAAGGGCGAAATGGGAATCCGGTCTTTTAACCCGCCGTCCAGGTGGAGGACGTCATCGAGGGCCACCGCGGAATAGATGAAGGGAAGGGACATACTGGCCGCGATCAGGTCAACCAGTTCAGCCGAAGAGCGGGTTTGCCCGGCGTCGTGGTAGATAGCTTGCCGGTGACGACGAGGCCCCAGAACAACAGGCCATCCCGTGGTCGTGGCGATGTAGAGTTTCTTGCCTGAGCCAACTATGGCCTCCCAGGACACATGCCGGGTGATCAACTCCCGCAGCCTCTGGTCATCCAGGCAGCCGCTTTTGGCCAAGTCAACGATGGCTTTGGTCGTTCCGGCGGCCCTCGACCCGGTGCATAATAAGGATATCAGGCGGGCCGTCCGGACTCCGGCCGAAATCTTCCCCAGCGGCCAGGGCAAGAGGATCAACGCCGCATCGCCCAGCAATCTGGATACGGTCCTGGGGTTGAATCGGCGCAGGCGTCTTGGATCAAAGTCTGTCCAGGCCCGGATCGCCCGGTCCAGATCCCCTTGCATGACCAGGGCCCCGTTCAGGGCGCCGATGGACGCGCCGGCCACATCGGTGATGTCCACCTTCAGTTCGATCAACGCCTGCCACGCCCCAATTTGATACGCCCCCCGTGCCCCCCCGCCGCCCAGGGCCAGGCCGATCACTGAATGGGTCCGCGTGGGGCCGGTAATTCCACAATTCTGTCCCAGATGTCCCGGGCCACTTCTTCTTTGGATTTTAAAGGGATATCGTCAATTCGTCCGTTGGGATAGAGCAGTTTGACGATGTTGGTGTCCACGGCAAAACCGGCACCGGGCCGGCTCACATCATTGGCCACGATCAGGTCCAGGTTCTTCTTGATCATTTTTTCCCTGGCGTGGGCCAGCAGATCTTCCGTTTCGGCCGCGAACCCAACCAGCAAGCGGCGGCCCTTGTGGCGTCCCAATTCGGCCAGGATATCGGGATTTTTAATCAACCGGAGGTTTTGCTCATCCAGGCCCTTCTTGACCTTCTGGGCATACTGCTCGGCCGGGGCATAGTCGGATACGGCCGCGGCCTTGACCACCACATCCGCGTCTTGGGCCAGATCAAGCACAGCCTGGCGCATCTCCACCGCGGTAGTTACCTCCACCACGGTTACCCCGATCGGCCGGGGTGTGGTGACCGGACCGGAGACCAAAAACACCCGGGCGCCCCGCCGGTGAGCTTCGGCCGCCATGGCAAAGCCCATCTTTCCCGTCGATCTATTACTTATAAATCGGACCGGATCAATCATCTCCCGGGTCGGGCCGGCGGAAACCAGGACCTTCTTACCGGCCAGGCTTTTGACCGTCAGGGCAGATTTAATGGCCTCGAGGATTTCCGGTAACTCAGCCAGTCGTCCCGTCCCGGTTTCGCCACAAGCCAGATCACCGCATCCGGGCATGACCACGGTCATCCCGAATCCCTGAAGTCGTCGCAGGTTGTCCTGAACCACCGGGTTCTGGAACATTCGGACATTCATGGCTGGGCAGATGATTTTGGGTGAAGTCACGGCCAGACACAGAGTGGTCAGGAAATCGTCGGCGATTCCCGTGGCCATCTTGCCGATAAGGTTGGCCGTGGCCGGGACAATGACCAGGGCTTCCGTCCTGGCCGCGATGGAAATATGAGCCATCACATCTTCATCTGAAGAGTCGAACGACTGGCAACTAACCGGGCGGCCGGTCAGGGCCTGAAAGGTCAATGGGGTGATGAACCGGGTGGCGTTGGCGGTCATAGCCGCTTCGGTGTCCGCCCCCATTTTGATCAGCAACCGGGCCAATTCCGCCGCCTTGTATGCGGCGATGCTGCCGCTTATTCCAAGGGTAATATGCCGTCCTTGCATCAATTTAACACTCCCGCGCTTCCTGCGATTTGCTCTCTTCAGTCCTGTGGTTATCTTCTGCCACCTCTGCTGCCGCCTCTGTCGCCTCTGCTGTCGCCTCTGCTGTCGCCTCTGCTGTCGCCTTTGACGTCGTCCATAGTGGGGGCCACCCAGATCTCCAAATAGGTGTAAAACATGTCGTCCCACACATTTATGATACACATCTTCTGCACTTTTTCAAACACCAAAATCCGGCGGGGATATTTGAACTTACAGCGCAGGACCCAGTTGTCCTTGGACATACTCGTGACGAAATAGGAGGCCAGCGAGTCGCTCGTCACCTGGCCCTTAAAACTCAACACACCGACCTTGAAGCTGGGCGCGTCAAACACGAAGGACTTATCCTGGTCAAGTTTCATATCGATGGGAACCTGAACGTCTTCAAATTCATAGTACCGTGATTGGGAGGATACGGTGCTACTTTTCTCGGACTTATCAGAGCTGGATGAGGATGAGCCACTAGAGTCTCTGTTGAGGCCGGCGCATCCGGAGATTGCCAGGCAGATTGTCAGAATAATTGAAACGAAGGCCAATTGGCTAAGAAAGCCCTTGAAACGACGCGGAGAATTTCCGGTAACGGACATTGGTTTCCTCCCACAAGACGGAGACAGGCAGCCATAGGTAAAGCGGCCAGGAATCGGGCCGCGAGCACATTCAATAAATCATTAGGACCCGACATCGGGCGACAGCAATATCTCTACGACGGTCGAATTGATGCCGACCTGGGGCATAATGTTGACGACACACGATTTGCCGTCCTTACTGAACAAAAGTAAGTTCTTAAGATATTTGAAGATGCATCTTAGCCGCCAGCCGTCCTTGACCATATTGAACTTGAAAAAATCCACCAGTTCCTCTGGGGGAACATTGCCGGTCAAAGTCAGGTAGCCGGTCTTCACTCTTCCGGTCTCGTAGACAAAAGAGTTCTTGCGGTCGATGTCCATTTTAGATGGAAGCAAAACATCACCAAATTCAAAATAACTTCCCGGGTGTCCCCCTGGCGATCCCTCGTCCGAAGCAGAACTAGATGATTTTTCCCTTTTTTGATCTCCAACGCCATCTCTATCCGATGTCGGGGTGGGCGTGGCGGTCGCCTTTGAAGAAGACTTCTTTCTTGACGAGCTTTGCGCCGAAGCGCCGCCGGCCAGACAGGCCACCAGGAACAAGGCGATGACCAGAAGGCAGACTGATGCGGTGATTCTCTTTACCATGCCGGACCCTCTCATGAGAAACTCCCGGTTGCGGGTTACGTGTTGCGTGTTGCGGGTTACGTGTTGCGGGTTACGTGGTACGTGTTACGGGTTACTCGTTGCATGTTCAGGTTACGTGTACGGGTTGCCTGGTGCGGGTTAACAGGCTGATGCTATTTTAGTGACACCTTAATGCGTGGAGGGAGATGCGTCGCCGGAATCAGAA
>JADFXK010000279.1:0-476 GCA_015233625.1 Deltaproteobacteria bacterium
TTTTTCGCGGATGACAGACCGGCTGCTGATCTGCCGGGCTATGGCCTTTTGGGATGAGATGCACTCGTTCATGGCCAGGGATTTATTTCGAACAGCGAGAACCAACTGCTGTGTCTTTTCCTGTTTCAGGAGGCTGTATAAAGGTATTACGCTCACCGCGGCAACCACAATACCGACAAGCAGAGTCCCGAATACGGCATAAACCCATATAGCCCTTACAAGACGTCCCGAATCAAATTTATCTGACACATTCATCTCCTTATCAGAGAATAACCGCTATAGATCAGGGCAGATTTTCAACGGTCGGGCAAAAACTTAAACGTCTTCAGTTCCCGGCCCAGGATTCGGTGCATCATGGAATCGAGTAAATAGCGGGCTTCCTTCACAGCCTGAGCAGACAGTTTGAGTCTAGGAAAATCCTGCGGCCCGTTCCTGATGATCCACAGCCGACTCATTAGGGTGCCGGTACTGATGGG
>JADFXK010000279.1:519-5247 GCA_015233625.1 Deltaproteobacteria bacterium
AGACAAAAGACCGGGCCGGGTCCACCTTGCGCCCGCACATGCGGCAAGATGCGATGTCCTGACAATACCCGGCCGCGTGCAGACTACGCAACTGAAACATAATCAACGTCTTGCTCAGATCAGCACAGTCTTCCACCGCAGTCAGGGCCTCTAACAACAACCCGTAAGTCTTCGGACAGGAGTCTCCTTCTACCGTTAGGGCTTCAGATAGCTCCAACATGAAGCTGGCCACAGTCACTTTATGGTAGTCACCCTGAATCTCAAAAAAGGTTCCGGCCACGTCAAATCCATCCAGCCGATAGAGATTGTCTGACTTTTTCCCTGGGACCAGTTGCATCGAACCATGATACAATATATTGAGACCCCCAGGGAAGCGCCTTTTACTCCGCCGCGCCCCTTTAGCAATAGCCGGAATCTTTCCCATATCCGGCGTCAGAATGGTCAGGATCAAATCCGATTCTCCATAAGGAACCGATCTGATAATAATGCCGTCAGTTTTGAATTGATTCAACAGTATTGTCCTGGTGATGAGTTATCGGCAAGACCTTCTCTCGACGGCAACTCCACCGCGGCCTCAAGAAAAAAGGGTTCCCCCCGGCGCCGTTAAGAAAATTAACGTTCCGGGCATACTGGTATCTACTCCAGAACCAAATATAACGCAAAGAAAAAAATCAGCCCCCTACCGGGATAAATAGTGGTGTCAAATCAGATGGAAACTCTTGTGGCCTGGATCCTGGGAAGGGCCCCGGCACCAAAAATTCTGTCATCAATGGTCGCCGGAGGAGAAACTTTGTTGACCAATCTCATACGATTCTGGTAATAATGTTAGCAATCGCCAGATAAAACGATCGCAAGCAATCAGCCTCGGCGGTCAGCTTTTACCTAAAAACAAGATGTTAGGAGATTCTCCTTCTGGCCGAGGGTGACGGGCCAGGGCGATTAACTAACTATTTTTGCTTTATTTGTTGGCTGCTGAAAGGTGACCGCTTACCCATTATATACAAACAATCTGACGAGAATCAACTGGTAGCTACTGGCCGGCTGCGGGGATAACACCCGGACGGCAAAAATATCTCTTAACAGGAGGAGTATTAACTATGGATCAGAGGAATATATTGGTGGCCGTCGACGGCTCGGAGCAGTCCTTTGAGATCGTGCGTTATGTCGGGCAATTGCTGCCCGCCGGCCGGACAAAGTTTACTATCCTGCACATCCAGGATCAGATCCCCGAAAGCTACTGGGATTTAGAAGATAACCCCAAGGTCCATAACAAAGTGGTCGGGATTCGTATCTGGGAATCACATCAAACCAAAATGATGGAAGATTTCATGGAGAAGGCGCGACAGACCTTAAAGGACATGGGGCATCCGGGAGACGCCGTCTCGACCCAGATTAGAAAAAGACAGGTCGGGGTGGCCCGGGACATCGTCGCGGAAGTCAAGAACGGGTATCAAGCCCTGGTCGTGGGGCGGCAAGGACTCAGTAAACTAAAAGATTTGATCATGGGCAGTATCGCCAACAAGCTGGTCAACCGGCTGGTCAATGTTCCGCTGTGGGTCGTGGGCGGAACTCCGTCCCCAGAAAAAATTCTGGTGACCACCGGCGGGTCTGAGAGAATCATGCGCAATTTTAATTACGTCATCGACATTTTTGGCGCGAAACACCCAGACATTCTGGTCTTCCACGCCATCCGGGGGTTAAAGTCATTCAATTCCTACACCGGCCCATCCATGAGCACCGAGGATGCCGACTGGTTGAAGGAAGTAAATGCCGAATTCCTGAAATCCAAGACGGAAATCGAGGCCGCCGTCCAAAAAGGTATCCAGGATATGGAATCCCGAGGGGCCGACAAGACCAGAATCAAAACTAAAATCGTCTTAGAAGTGCAAAGCCGGGCCGAGGCCATCGTCGATGAGGCCAAGAATAACGGCTTCGGGACCATTGTCACCGGGCGGAAGAGTCTGTCTAAGTTGGAAGAATTGTTTGTTGGTCGGGTGAGCAGCAAGATTATTCAAATGGCCAAGGAGCAAGCCGTTTGGGTGGTCAATTGATCTGACTGGTGGCGCCGGTGACCATGAGTTGCCGGCGCTTCCGCTTTGGGCCGGACCAGGCCCTCCTTCGCCCGGCAGAACCGATATGGCTTTGAAATCGGGCCTGGCACCTCCCGGAGAGTCGGCGCGAGGCGTTAGACTTCCTATGCTTCAGCTAATTACATATAAAAACGATAAACAAAGTATGGAACCATAGATTTCTTAGTCAGCAGAATCTATGAGAAGAGACGTCGCCTTTATGAAGAAGCGGTGACAAGACGTCGCCGAAGGGACTGCTTCGTTAAATAAGGGACCGGGTATGACCGTCACAGGAAAACACATCTCCGTTGAATTCAACGAATCAGCCTTACGGGAGAGAAACAGTGAACTAGCCGTTTTGCTGGAGATGAGTAATTTTCTGTCCGGCACCTCTAGCCGGAAAGAAATCCTCGAAGGCGCCCTGTCTTTGGTCATGGCCAACTTCGAATTCCATGCGGGCAGAATCTATCTCAAAGAGGAAAACCAAGAATCTCTACGGCTGGCCGCTTATCGGGGGCTGGAACCGCTGGGGTTGGAGAGAGTCAAAATCGGTGAAGGATTTACCGGTAAATCGGCTGAAACCAAATCTTTCCTGGCCCAACCGGTGACGGACTTAATAAATAAGGAAAGAGCCCGGCTGTTACAGAGCAAAGGATTTATGGTCGCGGTCTGTGTCCCGATGATCGTTGGGGAAGAAGTCGTCGGGGTGATGAATCTGAACTCGAAGCAGATGGTGACTTTAGATCAAAACCAGATTGACTTGCTGATTACGCTGGCTAACGCCATTGCCATTAATGCAGACCGGCTCAGGCTTTACGAAGACCTCCAAAAAAAAATCCAAGAATTGGAGGAGAAGAACGCCACCCTAAAATTTTTTTCCTATTCTATTTCCCACGATCTCAAGAATCCGGCTATTTCCATCCATGGCCTGACCAGCCGGTTGTGCCGGCTTTATAAGTCACAACTTGATGATAAAGGGCAAGCATATTGCAATTTGATCTTATCCCTGTCCGAACAGGTAATTGCCCTGTTAGACGAGATGAACGCCTACATCAAGGCCAAAGAATCCCCATTGGCAGTCGAGAAAGTGGAAACTAAAGATATTATCGAACTGATCAGAGGGGAGTTCGCCTCAGCACTGGAACAACGAGGTATTAAGCTAACCGTGTCTGACCTTCTCCCCAGAATTTCGGCCGATAAACTATCTCTCACCCGGATTTTCAGAAATTTTGTGGATAACTCTTTGAAATACGGCGGCGCATGTCTCACTGAAATCCAAATCACGTACCAGGAAGACCGCGATTACCATATGTTTTCTATCAACGATAATGGGGTGGGCATTTCCGCCGCCGCCCAGGAAAAAATCTGCGAACCTTTCCAGCGTGACGAAACGTCAAGAGGCATTGATGGAATCGGATTGGGGCTGGCCATTGTTAAGGAATTGACCCGACGACACGGCGGTACCGTCTCGGTCGAATCGGCACCAGGAAAAGGGGTGAGGTTTTCCATCACCATTGCCAAATCAATCTAAAACTCCGCGCCAACTCACCTCTGTTGGCACTATCTTAATGGTATAATTTATGTTCTGGATAGGCTATATAATTATCGGGGCCGTGGCCGGCGTACTGGCCGGATTACTTGGCGTAGGCGGAGGTCTGGTCATCGTTCCCGCCTTGACGTTCATTCTGGCCGCCCAGCACCTCCCGCCCGATCACATCATGCAACTGGCCCTGGGTACGTCCCTGGCCACCATCATGTTTACTTCTATTTCAAGTCTTAGGTCCCATCACGAGCACGGCGCGGTGAACTGGTTGGTAGTCAGGGCCATTACTCCAGGCATACTGACCGGGACATTCCTGGGCGCCTGGGTGGCAGCCCAATTGCCCACCCGTTTTCTCAAAGGATTTTTTGTCTTTTTCATATATTATGTAGCCGTTCAAATGCTCTTGAACATCAAACCTAAGCCCACCCGGACATTGCCGGGAAAGGCCGGCATGTTTGGTGTCGGAAACATCATCGGCGTGGTCTCCAGTCTGGTCGGCATCGGCGGCGGAAGCTTATCCGTGCCCTTCATGGCCTGGTGCAACATCCCCGTCCACCATGCCATCGGCACTTCCGCAGCCATCGGTTTTCCCATTGCCCTGGCCGGGACAGCGGGATACATAACCAGCGGCCTGGTGGTCCATGATCTACCCTCCGGAAGCCTGGGATTCATCTACCTCCCAGCCCTGCTCGGTATCGCGGTGATCAGCATTCTCACCGCCCCGTTGGGAGCCAGACTGGCCCATCGCTTACCGGTGTCTATGTTGAAAAAGATATTTGCCTTTTTCCTCATCGGAATAGGCACTAAAATGCTCACCGGACTCTTTTAACTAATCCACAGTCCTGTGAAATACTCAGTTGGGACCCCCACAAATTGAGAGATGGACTAAAGAACAAGGAAGACCTGACCCCGCCGGGCAAAAAAGATCTATCCGTCTTGCAACAGATCCCCGGGGTCGGCCAGAGTATCGCCCGGGACCTGTGGCGTTTGGGCATCCGATCTCTCTTCCAGCTACGGGATCAAGACCCGGAAGAACTCTATGCTCGGTTGTGCGCCCTGCAAGGTCGGCCGTTGGACCGGTGTCTGCTTTACGTATTCCGATGTGCGGTTTATTAT
>JADFXK010000279.1:5395-5777 GCA_015233625.1 Deltaproteobacteria bacterium
GGAGTTAAAGATCAAATCTAATCTCCTTTCCCTGGCGGCCGAGGCTTTTCAATATCTGGCAGGATGGCCATGATAAGATATAGCATTCTGAACGTTTTTATTCATATAACCTGTCCATTCTTGATGATCTGGAGCATTAATACCCTGTTCCGATGTGGTATCCCTTACGGTTTCAAGACCTGGTTGGCCGGTTTGATCTTGTTGTTGATCCTCAGGTTTTATACTAAAAAAACGCTGACGTTTCAGGATGTCCTTGAGTCCTTCCGTCAATACACCGAGGAGGTAGAGGAAGAAGACGACCCGGACGAGAAAGAAACGTATGTTAACCGTTATCAGCAAATGAGGCTTGAGCAACCACCGGCCCGCCGATCCCGGCGCCGGC
>JADFXK010000027.1 GCA_015233625.1 Deltaproteobacteria bacterium
AAAGCAATAAGTTGAAAGTCCGAAACGGACTATGGCTTTTAGAGGATATATGAGATATTGTTTTTGTCTATAACACAGCTTGCAAGCAATAATCGTGCCTGTCACAACCTAAGTTGGAGTAGTATATATCTTGAGGAACCAACCCGAATCGAGCCGTCAAGATATCCAGGAGATTTTCTCTGGCTGCCTGTATCCAGCCTTTCTCTTTTCCTTCTTGTAGTCCTTCTTGTAGCCCTTCTTCTCGGCCTTTTTCGCGTCCCTTTCTTTCTCCTTCTTGTAGTCCTTCTTTTCGGCCCTTTCTATGGGCCGACCGAAAAACTTGTCGACCGGCGACTGTGTCAGTTAAATCAAAGTTCATCATGGCTCGAAACCCCTTTCTGTTGATCTTACGAAATCGATTCATCAAAAACATGATCAGAAGGTCCAATATCTCCGTGGAGTGCTCTTCCGGATAAGCCTGCCGGACCAAATCACCCCAAGCCTTGGCCTTAACGGCCAGATTCTCTTCAGAAATATTCTTGGGCACGGTATACGGCGCCAGTACGGCCAACCGGGGGTCCGCGGCCAGCAGCTCTTCTTCCTGAAGGTTCTCTAAGATGATCTCAATAGGCCAGCCCTGAAAGGTCAGGTTCCCCGCGCTGTTTACGGCCTTCAAGGGCAGAGCCGCCTTAAACCAGGCCTGTTCGGTGTAGATAATCGCCAGGATATAAGGACCGCGGTAATTCTTTTGACGGCAATACAGCAACGCGGTTTCAGCCAGCCGATGGCGGATAAATGGATCCCGGTACCCCTGGAACTCCAAAAAGACCAGGTCGCCCCTCCGGGTGGTCGGGATGGCCACGATATCCGGGGAAACATGCTTGGCCTTTAGAGTTTCGGCCTGGACCTGATAGGGGTAACCGGCAGTTACGCCCAGCAGCCGCAACACCGCGTCTCCGCTGGTCTGCATTAATCGGTAGAAGGTCTCGTCAGAGCCCCGATTGCCTGATTTTTCCATTGACGATATCTTCAAATCGATACCTGAATCCAGGTCTGTTCAACCACCAAAGCAGCCGGACTCGTCCGCCAAGACATCTCATCTATATTTGATTTATTTTATCATGGCATGTGGTTAATATCAATCATTTTTGTGCATCAGGTGGAGTAACGGTGACGGGAAAATCTCTACCGCTTATCCGTTTACCCGGTCGCCTCGTCGGATTGTCTGTGCAGTGAGTTACAGAGTTGCTCAATCAACTGATCGCTATTAACCGGTTTATTGACAATCCCGTCGGCCCCGGCAGCTATCATCGCGGCCTGTCCTTCTTCGGAATCATCGGCGGTGAAAGCCAGGATCGGCAGCACTTCTTTGCGGTAACTCTCCCGAATTCGGCCAATCGCCTCGGCCCCATCCATGACCGGCATCTGCTGATCCATCAACACCAAATCGGGTGCTTCCTCCAAGACCATCTCTATCGCGCTCAGGCCGTTTTCCGCCTCCGCCATTCCCACCCCGACCTTCTTCAAGATACGGCCGACCAGCATCCGGTTTAGGGGATTATCGTCCACCACCAAGACCTTGTCTCCAGCCAGGGAGGCCGGGCACTCCACCAATTCTTGGGCCTGAGCCGCCTCTTGGCCAATTCGCCTAATCGTTTCCGGAGACAATGGCTTAGCCGCCACAAAACTGAAAAAGTCTGGAAAGTTTGCGTCGTTGAGACTATCTACCCGCCCCGTATAGGCCACCAGGCGAAGAGAATAGAAGCGAGGGTCAGACTTAATCAGCCTGGCCAGTTCCAGGCCATCGAGTTCCGGCATCATAATATCGAGCAAGGCCAGGGTAAAGGGTGCTTTTTCTTCGTAAGCCTTGACCAGCAAGGCCAGGGCTCGCTTGCTTTCCTGGCATAGTTCAAAAGTAACTTGTTCCTTTTTCAAGAGGTGACCGATCAGTTCGAGTTCGCTCGAGCTGTCATCCACCACCAAAATTTTGCCCCGGCTGGTGAGGGGTATTGTCACCGTGAGACCCGCCATTTGCGGGAGGGCCTGTTTAAGAGACAAAGAGAAATAAAATGTGGTGCCTTGACCATATAGGCTTTTGACCTGCAGCTCCCCACCCATCAGACCAACCAGTTCCCGAGAAATGGCCAAACCCAAGCCGGTCCCGCCGAACCGGGACGAGATGCTGCTGTCCGCTTGAGCGAACGGCTCAAAGATATGATCTACTTGCTGCGGCGAGATGCCGATACCGGTGTCCGACACGGCGAAATGCAGGCACATCTGGTCGACTTCTTCTTCCTCGACCCGGATGACCAACTGAATACTCCCCTGGTTGGTGAATTTGGCCGCGTTGCCCAGCAGGTTGATCAGCACTTGTTCCAGCCGATGGGGATCACCCAGGAGTTGCTCCGGAATGCCCTGATCGGGCTGGAAAATGAACTTAACTCCGGCCTTCAGTTTGGGCTGAATCAAGGTGCCCACATCCTCACCCAGGGTCAGGAGGGAAAACGGCTCCGAAACGATCTCCATCTTCCCTTTATCCAGCTTGGCCAGGTCCAGGATATTGTTGATGAGGCCGAGCAGAGACTCCCCGCTCCGTTTGATGATCCGGGCAAAATTCCGCTGGTCATCGGCCAACTGACCTTCTAAAAGAATATTGGCGAACCCGATGATCGCGCCGATGGGTGTCCGGATGTCGTGGGCCATAATGTTCAGATAACGGGTTTTCAGCTCAGCCACCTGCTGCAACTGCTCCATATCAGCCTGCATCTGGAAGCGTGATTCTTTCAAAGCCTGGGTCATGGTGTTAAAAGCCACGGAAAAATCGCCCATGAAATCCACCCGCTGATTGAAATCGCCATGAGCGATCCGCTGTGTCTGCCAGGTCAGATGCCTCAAACCGGCCTGCAATTGTTTAAACGGCGAAGCCAAGATATTGCCTCGAGGCAATTCCACATCCAGCTTGCCCAGCGACAGAGGAATCAGGGCCCCATGAATCTGGTGAAAATTTTCGGTCAATTTGTTAACCTTGTTAGTTAGTTGGCTTAGCTCGTCATCTAAGCCGGCTTCTTCTTCGATAGGTCCGGGAACCTTGCCCCGGAGCAATGCCTGAACCACGTCAGTAAGACGTTTAATGCGCGCCTTTTCCTCTTCCGTCACGCGAATCTCCTTAATCTATATTTCATTGGCGAAGATGACGCCGGTTAGTCTAAGATTCAACCTTCAATCGTGGTTTGTCTCAGTAGGTCTGGTCCGGCCACCCGATATCGCCAAAGGCGCCCATCCGGATAGGCGATGCCACCGATAACCCGTTATGGGAATTAATTATAGCGTCATTGTTTAGCTCTGTAAACAAGATAACGCGTTAGCGGCCACCGACGTTTTGGCAACTTCCCACCAGTCGTCCCGTCCTTAGGTTGCCCATGAAGAAATCTCTTGCTGTTTGTTTTCGTTTGAGTTATTTTCTTGTTACGCTGATGGAACCTAATCACTTAAGAGGCCTGTCGCGAATACGTCCCAGGCGAATTCTGTTCAAGATATCTCGGTTAACCATTTTAGTTGAATGGGAAAAAGATGATTATTGCCATATTAAGTGACAGCCACGACAATATCTGGAATTTACGAAAAGCCCTTGACCTGGCCAGAGATAATCAGGCCGGCGCCATTATTCACTGTGGAGATTTGATTTCTCCTTTTATGATGAAAGAGCTGTCCGCTTTCCCCGGTCCGGGGCATTGCGTTTTCGGAAATAACGATGGCGATATTCACACCCTGACCAAGAAAGTGGCCACGGAGTGGACCAACATCACCCTGCACGGTGTCATCGGCCACGTGGACCTGGATGGTTTCGCCATCTCCTTCTCTCACTATAAGGAAGCCGCCCTGGGCATGGCCGCGGCCCAAAACGCCGACCTGGCCTGCTATGGCCATTCCCACCAGGTGGAAGTCACTCAAAACGGCCGTCTGACCATCATCAATCCGGGTGAAGTCATGGGCCTGCACGGCCGACCCACCTTCTACCTGTATGATACCGCCACCCGAGCGGCCACGGAGATCAGGCTCTAATCAGGTGGAATGGATCTCTTAACCATTATTACGCAGGTAGAGTCCGGATGCAACCAGTGGAGTCAGCCGGTGATCGATGAATTCCTGATCCAGGTGAAGCGGAATTGCGATATTTCCGACGCCAAATTCTGTGGGACCTTTTCCATGTGTGGCTTGCTCTTGATGCTCCGGAATTTGTACAAATGGGAACATCATCTGCCGCCTTGGGAGGAACCCGACCGAGGGGCGATCATGGCCTGGGTGGAGGAACGAGAGGAGCAGTGGCTGTCGCTGAGTGAACAGAATTTTGAAAAACCGGTCCTAAACGGCATGGCCTTCGACCCTTTTGACGTGACTGGAATAAACCTGGTCCTGCAACCCCAAGGTCTGGTTTATGCCGCCGGTTATTCCGGGGGACTGAAGCCGTCATTCCTGGTGGCCGAATTGGAGGACCATTTCTTCCTTGAGGGACGGCAAATTTTTGTCTTAGCCAGGGAGTTGGCCAGGGATATCCTGATCTTTCCGGCTATGTCCCGGGATGGGACCATTTATGGCCGCAAGGAGACCTTGAGCTATCTGCTGTGGGACCTGATTCAAGAAAAATGGAGCACCCAAAAGCCGGCCGTATTTACGGCATTGGAGGATAGCGGTATTTCTTTGCCGGAGCATGATCGTCCCATCTCATTAATGGCCGGGTTGCTCCGACCCCGGTTACCGGGCCTGGTGGCCCAGGAGATGGACGCCTATTTCCGCCATGAATTGGGCGAATTGACCGACAACTCGTTTGACCGGGATATCTGGCGTCAAATCATTTCCGAAAACCCCCAGACCAACCTGGAAAAACTGGCCAGGGGGATTAAGGATCTGTTGGCCGACACCTCGGACCAAGGACGGCTTAATTATATCATCACCCAGCAAAAGAAAGGCTCCTTGGGATTCTATGTGGCCTTTATTTTCGGATTCCCTAAAATGATTTTTCGCGAGATTTTTGCCGCTTACACCCAGTTCAGGGAAACCAACGATTGGACCATAATTGAGCGCGCCCGAAAAATCGGTCACACCAGGGCGGCTGACCTGGCGGCCCAACTGACCGACCTGTTCCACCAGGCCAAACTCCAGGAGCCAGCCTGGATTCATCAACAAATAGACCGTCTCGTCTCGCCGTTGTTTGCCTGCGCCGGCAAATAGGCTTTGATAATTCCATATGTTAACCCAATTAGAGGTGTCCGATATGGGACAAAGACAAGGGCGTTGCAGAGAGGCTTAAGCATGAATATCAGAAATATCTGGCTGACTGGAGCGATCGCCGTAAGAACATCCCAAAATCACAAAAGATACATTTAGCCGTAAATCAATTGAGGCTTTTTCCAATTGTTCGGCCTGTCACCCCAATGCATCCCAGGGAATATATTCAGAACATCAGGTATCAATCCCAGGTGACTGACCGTTCTTCGCTTAACCAGAGACGACAAAGGGAGATTATGGAAACGAAACTGCCCCGCGTAGTTTATCACCCTCTCTACATGGAGAATTATCGTACCGCCAGCGTAGAAAGACCGGCCAGGCTTCGGCCCATCTTAGACGAGTTGGTGGCTTATCAGCCCTTTGTCACGCCCGAGACGGCCAAGGACGAAGATATTTTGTTGGTCCATAGTCCCAGCCTGGTGGAGGAAGTAAAACGGGATAAGCTCCTTTATCAAGTGGCGACCATGGCTGCCGGTGGGGCGTTAACCGCGGCCGACCTGGCTCTGGCCGGTGAACCCGCCTTCGGTTTGCTACGGCCCCCTGGACACCATGCCGGCCCAAGTAATCACTGGGGTTTTTGTTTTTTCAACAACGTGGCCATTGCAGTGGAGAAGCTGATCCGGATAGGCCGGATTAACCGGGCCTTTATCCTGGACATCGATCTTCATTTTGGCGACGGAACCGACAACTTTTTCCAGGGTCGGGAAGATGTCACGGTGCATAACGTCGAGGCCCGTGAGCGGCAGGAATATCTTGACGAAGTCACCCAGGCACTGAACGGCATCCAGGCCACGGATTTGGTGGCTGTTTCAGCCGGATTCGACACTTACGCCAAGGATTGGGGCGGTATTCTTGATATCGAAGACTACGCCACCGTGGCTCGCCTGGTTAAGGCAGCGGCCGACACCCATTGCTCCGGTCACCGGTTCGCCCTGCTTGAAGGTGGATACTATTTGGAAGACCTGGGCAAGAACGTTGCGGCTTTTCTGCGCGGATTTGCCTGATCGTTTCTCCCGAGTGGCCAACTTGGTTTTATTAACTGATTCGAATTATTGACCCAGCACAGGGATGTCAAATGGCGCCACCTTTTTTTTCTCCAGGTTTGGATAGCCGATCCTTCAAACAAATCAAGTTTGATATACCGGTCCATGTCCGTTTGTTCGATAAGAGCAACAATCGCCCGTTAACCAGTTTTGCCCCGGCCCGGGTAGCCAACTTCTCAGCCCAGGGTGTTTACCTGTTGGTGAAGCAAATTATTGTGGACGGGACCCATCTTGCCACCAATGCCCTTGGCTCGGACACCGTGACCATCGAATTGGGGATGGCCGCGCCTGAAGGCGGCGGCACGATCACGGAAACCTCCGTTGACTGGTATAATCAGGGCCAAGACAAAAATGGCCAAAAGGTCTATGAACTCGGACTCAAGGTGTTAAAAGACGGGCACAAAATGAAGAAACAATTAAAAAAGCTGGCCGCCTCTCACCAGGCTGAGGTGGAATAAAAAAGACAGCAAATGATCAAACCGAGTCATTTCAGACGTTCCAGGAAGGTTTCAATGGCCCGGGGGATTTCCCGGCGTAGGACCGATTCCCCCTCCATCTTGCCCAGTCGGATGAAGTCCTCGTACTTGGGGTGGGTAGAATGTAACTCTGGAAAAGGCGGCTGGAAACCCGGCTTGATCGAATCGCATTCCAAGACCATCGTCACTAAAGGGTATTGTTCGCCGGCAAAGCCGGTGACCCAATCCAGCCGACGCATACATTCAAACCGAATTTGATCGAGAATAAAAAGGTGGATGTCCATGACTTTGATCCTGAGCTTAGGCTCTAAATAATCGAACTTGGCCCCGGTCCCTAAGTCTAGGCAACCCATGATCAAATCATATAGCAACATGGTTGGTTCCGGGTCAGGGAACAAAAAAAAGGCCAGGTCCTTGTCAGAGAAGTCATGCAACATCGTGGATTCGCCCAACCGGACGGTAAATCTTTCTTGCCAGCGTCTTAGACTACGTCTGGCGGCCAGTTGATATTTGAATTTTTTTATGTCCGTCACCAAGGCCATTTAATCTTCACCTTAAATTGTCATACGGAATTAACGTACTGAGAAGAATCGTGATGTTCAATTGCCGAGAAATCTCTTGGGGTTCTCTTCTTGTTCCCGGCGCCCCGGGCGTCACCTTTTTTCAGAGCCAAGGAAAGTTATCTATCTGTCCCAGACCTTCATTTTTCTGTTGAAAAAATAGTATATTTGGGTTATTCATAGGGACTCTGGTTCAGACGCGCCGCTGCGAATGATGTGGATCACTAGCCGACCGGTCTCACTGATAATAGTCAGATGGACACCCCCTGGCAACGAAAAACGCTCGGATAAAGCTAATTAGGTCCAGGTCCACCGGCGGTCTGTACATTTTTTGCAGAATAGAATTCATCGAAAAACATAGATTCAGAAAGGAAACAATCATGTCATCAGCAACCAAGCAGGCAAAGATAGTCGACAAAAGGAAAGATCACCCCAACAAGGCCAATCAACTGGCCGACAAGAGAAGAATCGCCAAGAACGCGGCGTTGCTCAACCAGGCGGCAGAAAAACGCGACTAACCGCACCTTCTGTTCACTGGTCAGGAACCACCACCCCGAGCCCGGCCACGGCAACACCAGGTGTGACCCCCCAGGCGGGCCGGCCTGGGTGCCTGAAAGTTTAACGCAATGCCCTAACCCCGTTATTCACACTACGTGGCCTAAACACGCAGCCCATAACCCACAATTGGCACGATAATTATGTCCTATCATGGCGCCCCATTACGTAAGACCAAGATCGTTTGCACCATCGGACCTTCCTGTCGCGACGCCGGGTGCTTGGAGCGGTTGGTTCTGGCCGGGATGAACGTGGCCAGGCTTAATTTTTCCCACGGGACCCATCAAGAACACAGTGAAGTCATCGATATAATAAAAGAAATTCGGACGCGCCTGAACCGGCCGGTGGCCATCTTGCAGGATCTGTGCGGTCCCAAGATACGCATCGGGACCACCCTGGAGGGGGGAATCTCCCTAAAACCGGATGACATTTTGACTTTCATTGATGGAGATACCGGAGTCCCGGGAGACGCGACCGGATTGCAGGTTAATTATCCCAATTTATCTGACGAAATCCATGTGGGCGATCGCATCATGCTGGCTGATGGGGCGATTGAAGTTAGGGTCATGGCCAAAGACAAAGGGCGAACGACCTGTCAGGTGATTACCGGTGGCCGGCTGACTTCCCACAAGGGATTGAATTTACCCGATACCTCGCTCAAGATTCCGGCGGTTACGCCCAAGGACCTGGATGACCTGACTTTCGGATTATCCCGGGGAGTGGATCTGGTGGCCTTATCCTTTGTCCGCAGACGCGAGGATATATTTCCCCTAAGAAAACTCTTTCAACAAATGGGATGCCAGACACCCATTATCGCCAAAATCGAAATGCGGGAAGCCCTGGACAATCTTCAAGAGATTCTTGATGAAGTTGACGGTGTGATGGTCGCCCGTGGTGACTTGGGAGTGGAAATTCCCTTAGAAGAAGTCACTCTGGTCCAGAAAAAAATTATTAGCCAGGCCAATTACTTAGGCAAGCCCGTGATCACCGCCACCCAAATGCTCAAGTCTATGGTTGACAGCCCGCGGCCAACCCGGGCCGAAGCTGCCGACGTGACTAATGCCATAATTGACGGGACGGATGCGGTTATGTTGTCCGAAGAAACAGCCAGCGGCCAGTATCCCCTGGAAGCGGTTGAGTGCATGAACAGGCTGTGTCTGGCTACTGAAAAATCCCTTGACTATCGAGCTATCTTCCTGGCCAAGGAAGTGTCCTATTTCAAAGAAAACGAATCCAACATCACCGACGCCATTAGCCACGCCGCCTGTCTTATGGCTCGGAATCTCGGGGCGCCTTTGATCATCGTGTCCACTGCCTCCGGATATACCGCGGCCATGATTAGCCGCTTCCGGCCCCAGGCTCCGATACTGGCCATGACCGACAGCCAGACAACCAGCCTGGATTTGGCTCTCTGCTGGGGCGTAGAACCTTGCATTATTGAACGGGTTAACAGCCTGGATGCCATGTTTCAAGCAGCCGAGAGATATATCCGGGCTCATGATTTGGCCACCTCGGGGCAAACGGTGGTCGTCACGGCCGGCGCTCCCCTGGGCAGTCACGGAACCACCAATCTGGTCAGGCTGATGCAGATCCACTAACCACTAGATAGAAACCAATTAGCGGCACACCCACCAAAGACCATTTCACACGTCATGGAAACCTTGACGAGGTATTCCTAATGACTCTGGCACGTTCCTTCATAACTCGATTTTGCCTTGCCTTTTCCGCTTGGCTGACTAAATTTCAGTTGTCCAATAGAATTCAGATGTACTGGCCGTGGCCGGGGGCTTCAATTTTCCTGGCCTTAGGCGTCGGTTTGCCCGTTATGCTTGTTCCCGGCGCCTGGGCCGCAGAATCCCTGCCTGCGGAAAAGGACATACTTCTGGGGATGTCCACCGCCCTGACCGGACCTGCCGCGGTAATCGGTCTGGAGATGAAGACAGGGGTGGAAACGGCCCTGCATGAAATCAATCAGACCGGCGGGATCCATGGCCGCCGACTCCGCCTCATTGCTATAGATGACGGCTACGAACCGTCCCGCACCGCACCCAATATGCGTCGGTTAATAAATGTTGAGAACGTCCTGGCTATCATCGGTAACGTCGGAACACCAACGGCGGTCGTGGCCGTGCCCATTGCCAATGCCACCAAGACGCCCTTGTTCGGCGCATTTTCAGGTGGCGGAATCTTACGCAAGACTCCCCCGGACCGCTATGTGGTAAACTATCGGGCCGGATATACCGAAGAACTTTCGGCTATGATTACCGCCTTGATCACTCAGGCTGGATTACATCCCGAGGAGATAGCCTTTTTTACTCAACGTGATGCCTATGGTGACGCTGGTTTCGCGGGCGGGGTGACGGCCTTGCGCGGCTATGGCCTGCGGCATGATCGAGACGTCTTCCACGGCCGTTATGAACGCAATACCCTGGCCGTGGAGAACGGATTAACCGACATCATTCAATCGGGTCGTAATCCTAAAGCCATTATCATGGTCGGCACTTATGCCCCATGCGCTGAATTTATTCGATTAGCCAGACAAATTAATCTCAAAGCCATTTTGCTCAACGTCTCTTTTGTCGGATCTGAACCGCTGGCCAAGGAACTGGGCAGCGCGGGTGATGGCGTGATTATCACTCAGGTGACGCCTCATTTTGACGCAGATCTACCCCTCATAGTGTCTTACCGCCAGGCCATCCGAACCTATGCGCCGGAGGCTTCCCTGAGCTTTGGTTCTATGGAAGGATATATCTCCACCCGCATCTTGGGCCAGGCCCTGGAAAAGATAAAGGGACCAATCACCCGTGAGGGCGTAATAGATTCTTTGGAAAAATTTGGAGAATTTGACATCGGCCTGGGAGAAAAATTGCGTCTGGGACCGGAAGAACATCAGGCCTGCCACCGCGTTTGGCCCACCATCTTGCGTCAAGGAAAGGTTGCCCCGTTCAAATGGGAAGAGCTACGAACCAGACCGGGAAGGAGTTCCCATGAGTGACCCGACGGTTAAGGCAACGGGCAGTAACGCCACCAAATTGGTTTGGATGGTCACCCTGTTGGGTTTCAGCGTCGGTATGATCATGCTCGGGATACTGTATTGGGCGATATCCAGAATCCATTCCGACCGAGAACATTTGCTGTCGTTTCAGGTAAACATGACCAGGATGATAACTTCTTTGGACACGACCTTGATCCAGGGGCAAAGCGACCTGGGATCCTTGCTCGGTCGGAAAGACACCAAGAGCGCCGACCCAAACTGGCTGGACAAACTATCCGTCGTGATTGACATGGGCAATAGTGATACAGTGGGAGATTCCGAGATCCAGCACAATATTTCTCTTCTGCAGAATCAATTGACTGTCTTGAAGGACATTCGCCGAGAGTGTGTGGCCTGGAGTGCCAAAAATGCCAGTGCCATGGCTGTATTTCCGATAGTAAGCCAACTTGTTAGATCAAACCTGGAAGCGATGCGTTCAACCGTGATTAAGATTGAGGGGCGAGAGCGACTACGCCGGGCGCTGAAAATTCGACAGTATCGAGAAGGTCCCGGCCAGCCGGGTGACATGTCGGCGTTCAATCTAATATCACAATTTGGCAGCAATATGGACATAGTCACCGTGAAAACCGAGCTTTCCGACCTGGCCTGGCTGTGCGAACGCCTGCTGGGTGAAGACAGCGTTGACGCGTTAGTCGACCTTAAGGATAATAGACTTAAATCCACCCTCGACCGACTCCGGCGCGGGATTAATAATCTGGAAGAAAGTAAACTATCACTCGATGACTTAAGTCCAACCAACCTCGATAACTTTGAAGAGTCCTTGTTCGGCCAGGGGTATAGATTTGATGATACGCATCAAACAATCATTCCTGGCAAAAATGGCCTGTACACCTTGTGCCATGACCGACTGCTCCTGCGCGACAGCCGGCTGGCCTTCTTAAACCAGGTCGCAGATCACTTTGATATCTTCCGATCCATCCGCACCGACCTGGTCTCTCGGGTGGAGGCATTTGCCAGCCAGACCGCCATCAAGGCCGAAAAAGCCCTGACTCAGGCGCTGAAGACAATGCTGCTGGTGTCCCTCATCTCGGCTGTGGTTTTCCTTATTCTTTCGGCTAAAATCGTCCATATGCTGAAACGCCAAATCAGATCTATAGAAATAACCAACGAAAATCTCAAGAGTGAAATCCTGGTGAGACAGAGGGTGGAAGACGAACTTCGGGAAAGCCAGGAGGCCCTTCATCGGGCCAAAGACGAGTTGGAAACAAGAGTGGAGGAAAGGACATATGAACTCAAACAGGCCAACGCGCTGCTGGGTAAAGAGGTGACTGAGAGAAAACGCGCTGAGGAAGAACTCCTGCAACGAGGACAAGACCTGATCGCAGCCTTGGAAATTGCCAGGAAGGCCCGGGAGACGGCCGAAGCAGAACGAGATAAATCTGAAAAAATGTTAGCCGAAGTATCGGAGTCTAAAAGACGACTCGAGATCATGATCTCCGACGCCACATCGAGAGAAAAGCGAATGGTGGAGTTGAAGGAAGAGGTTAATGACCTCTTGTCCGTGCTCGGGAAAGAGACTAAGTACCACAGCCCCGGTCAGGTTCTGGACTTCCTGGTTCAGCAACGAACCACAAGTAACCAGCAACAAGTAATCCGTAACCTGTAACCCCAAATTCGCAACTTGGTGAATATATGACCACATCACTTTATTGGATGCACTGCGGTGGGTGCGGAGGAGACACGATATCCTTCCTTAACGCTGAGTCTCCTGATATTATTGAACTATTTGACATAATGGACATCGAACTTCTGTGGCATCCGTCACTTTCCAACGGTAGCCATCTCCATCACCAGGCGCTGGTAGATCGAATGGTCTCTGGTGAACAATCTCTGGATATCCTGTGTGTGGAGGGAGCGGTCATTCGGGGCCCCAGCGGGACAGGAATGTACGACACCTTCTTGGGGAAGCCGAAGAAAGATTTAGTGGCCAATCTGGCCAAGCGCGCCCAGTTCGTTATCGCCGTGGGAACATGCGCCAGCTTCGGGGGGGTGGCGGGAGTCGGCGAGGTGGAAGGGACCGGACTACAATTTTCC
Organism: Deltaproteobacteria bacterium; assembly: GCA_015233625.1. GTDB lineage: Bacteria > Desulfobacterota > JADFXK01 > JADFXK01 > JADFXK01 > JADFXK01. The sequence continues at coordinate 12,989 of JADFXK010000027.1, forward strand.
AAACGGCAGAAAGGTGGTTTCCTGGGTCAGGATTTCCTGGCGGCCGGAGGCTTGCCGGTTATCAACCTCCCCGGATGCCCTTGCCATCCCGATGTCCTATTAGCCATGATCATGGCCATTGGATCTGAAAAATCAATTCCTTTAACTAAAAATAATTCTCCAGTCGAGTGGTATGGGATGCTGGTTCACCAGGGTTGCACCAGAAATGAATACCATGAGTATCGAGTGGAAGAGGAAGGATTTGGCGAGAGAGGATGCCTCTTTTTTCATCTGGGCTGCCATGGACCGTTGGCCTATGGGCCGTGCAACAAAACGCTCTGGAACAAGCGCAACTCCAAGACCCGAGTCGGCGTGCCCTGTTTCGGTTGTACGCAGCCGGATTTTCCTCAGCCCTACCCTTTCTTCGAAACCCGCAATATTGAGGGGATTCCGCTGGAATTACCAGACGGCATTGACCGGGCCCACTACATGGCCTACAAAGGTTTGGCCGCGGCGGCGGCACCACAAAGGTTGAAACAACGAAAAACCATAGTCTGATGGTCGGTACCCCTGGGACCCTCGTCAGGCAGGCAACGGGTATGAATCAGGATTTTAGACGCCCGGAGACGACCCAGATTGAACGGGATTAATCTTCGGTTAGGTCACACGGAGTATAGATGCCACAAAAAAAAACTGTGCAACTCCCGATGAATCGCGTTGAAGGCGACCTGGAAGTCCGCCTGGACATAAGCGACGGCATGGTTACCGATGCCTGGTGTTCCGGAATCATGTACCGGGGTTTTGAGAACATCCTCATCGGCCGGGGTCCCCTGGACGGACTGGTCATCACGCCCCGCATCTGCGGCATCTGTGGTACGGCCCACCTCATGGCCGCGGCTCAGGCCCTGGAAATGATTTCCGATGTGGTGGTCCCCCCGGAAGCTATCCGGCTCCGCAACCTGGCCTTAATGGTGGAAAAAATCCAAAGCGACATGCGACATGGGTTCTTGTTCTTCACTCCCGACTTCGTTAACCCCAGATATAAAGACGAACCATTGTTTGAGGAGGCCGTCCGGCGATACACCCCATTCAAAGGTGAAACAGTTATTCAAGTCATTGAACATACAAAAAAAATTATCGAAATCATCGCTATTATCGGGGGCCAATGGCCGCATTCTTCCTACATGGTGCCCGGAGGGGTAACGGCCGCACCCAGTTCGGGCGAGTTACTGCAATGCCGCTATTTGCTTAAGAGATTCAAAGACTGGTACGAACGGCGCATCCTGGGTTGCTCCCTGGAGCGATGGTTCCAGGTAAAAAGCGCCTCTGATCTCGACCATTGGCTCGAAGAAGAAAAATCCCATCGAGACAGTGAATTGGGTTTCTACATCAGGTTCGCCAGGCGGATCGGTCTGGACAAGATTGGACAAGGCCACGGTAACTTTATCAGTTTTGGACTCTTTGAATCAATCCGGTGCGCCGCCGCCACGACCGGCCAGGCGACAGGAGATTCACGTCCGGCCGGGTTTGCCCAGGGTGACTTGATCTTGGAGCTGAATCCGGAAAACATCACCGAACATGTCTCCCATTCCTGGTTCACTGACCAGCCGGGTGGCCAGCACCCCTTTGATAGTGACACAAGACCCTATGCCACCGGGCAAGAAAGTCAGAAATACTCCTGGGCCAAGGCCCCGCGCTATAACAACCTCCCGGCGGAGACCGGACCTCTCGCCGAAGCAATTATTTCGGGCGACCCGCTCGTTAAGAGCCTTCTGCAGCGCAACGGTCCCAATGTGATGTTGCGGGAACTGGCCCGGTTGATTCGATCGGCCGAATTGATCGCCGGAATGGAGCTATGCCTAATGCGCACCCCCGAGGATGCCGTTTTCTATCAGCCGCCTGGGCCGATCCCCGACGGCCGAGGATTTGGACTATTAGACGCCACCCGGGGAGCGCTTAGTCATTGGGTGATCATAGAAGACGGAAAAATCAAACGTTACCAGATTATTACCCCCACAGCCTGGAATGCCTCACCCCGGGACGCCAACGGCACCAGAGGCCCCTGTGAAGAAGCCTTGATCGGAACAAAAGTTCAAGATATTTCTAATCCAGTGGAAGTTGGACACGTGATCAGATCATTTGATGCCTGCCTCTTTTGCACCGTACATGTGATTGATCTCTCGTAATACTCCTGTTGCGGGCTAACCAAGGGCTGACAGGCATTAATGTCGCCGGGGGGTGTCTGAAGATAGAGTGAAGAAGGTTCTTTCGTGAAAGGTCCCGAATGCAGCGCACCGGAGCCAGGTCCTGACACCCTGGACTGGTTACCGCGATGCCGACGCGGCTGAACAAATGGAGAGACTCGTGAAAGAAAGAAGTCTTTCGGAGATATTAGAGGAAAATGCGTTGTTGCGTGAGGAAGTCCGGGTGGCCCGCCGAGCGTCGGAAATAACCGCCAAACTGGTCGTCGAACAATTCGTCAAAACAGAAAAGATCCTTAGTCGATTGGAGGAGACGGCCGCCAACGAAAAGGAACTGCGGCAAAAGTTGGCCGAGAAGTTATCTGAAGCCGAAGTTCGTGAACAGGAGCTGGCCCGCGAAAGAAAACGGCTGGAAGAGATGCAGATTGCGGCCATCAATATGATGGAAGACATGGCCCAGGCCCAAAAGGCCGCGGAAATCGCCAACCGGGCCAAGAGTGAGTTTGTGGCCAATATGAGCCATGAAATCCGCACTCCCATGAATGCTATTCTTGGCTTCACCGAACTACTGGCCGCCCAACTGACCGGTGAACAACAACAGCACTACCTGTCGGCCATCGTTTCCAGTGGCCAGACCTTGCTCAGTCTGATTAACGATATCTTGGATCTATCTAAGATCGAAGCCGGAAAGTTTGAGCTACAACCCGCCGCGGTTGACCCGCGTTATATTTTTGATGAAATAAAAGAAATATTTTCACAAAGCGTGCGCAACAAAGGACTGGAATTTTATGTCGAGATCGATCCCCACTTGCCGGATTACTTGATGCTCGACGAAGTCCGCCTCCGGCAAATTTTGTTCAACCTGGTCGGCAACGCGGTTAAATTCACCGAGGCCGGGCACGTTTTGCTCAAAGTAGAAACCAACTCTTCATACTCAAATCAAGGCGCGGCGGAACTCATCTTGACGATTGAGGACACCGGGATAGGCATCCCCAAAGATATGCGGGAAATCATCTTTGAGGCCTTCAGGCAGCAAGCCGGGCAACGATCTGCCAAATATGGTGGAACGGGGTTGGGCTTGACCATTACCAAAAGACTGGTGGAGATGATGGGTGGGACGATTTCCATTACTGGAGAGCCGGGCAAAGGCAGTTTGTTTCAAGTAGTACTCAAGAATGTGGCCATTGTCACCGCCGGCGGGCGGGGCCAAAGGATTGCCCGGATTGAGGCGGACGGCCCGGCCAGGTTAGGACGGGCCACCATCCTGGTGGTGGATAATGCCCCCGACAATCGAGCTTTATTGAAGGGATTTTTGAATCATTCCGATATAACCATTATCGAAGCGTCAAATGGTCACCGGGCCGTTGAGTTGGCCGGACTGTATCGACCCGATTTGATTCTGATGGAGACTAAAATGCCGGTGATGGCCGGACCCGAGGCCACCCGCATTATAAAGATGAATGATGAGCTGAAAAAAATCCCCATCATCGCCCTGACCGCCTCGGTCATGGAAGAAGACCAGGAAAAGATGAAAAGCGCCGGTTGCGATGGTTACATCAAGAAGCCCGTGAGCAAAAAGGAGCTGGCGGCGGCGTTGAGCCGTTTCTTACCCCGGGGGGCTACCGGCCCGGCCTATCCGACCAATGGATTCATTTACCGGGATGGACGGATTCTGGCTCCGGCATCAAGTGCGCCGGAAGACCGGGAGAGACTGGCCGATTTAATGCGGGTCTTGGAAAATCAATTTATGGATAAATGGACCAGAATCAACAAGACATTTTTCATAGACGAAATCGAAGTGTTTGCCCATCAGATCAAAGAACTGGGGATGACCTACCAGTTCCACGTGCTTCAAACCATTGGTGACGAGTTGCTCCATCAAGCCAAAACATTTGACATCGAAAGACTCCCCCAGACCCTGGCGGTTTTTCCTGAATTGCTCAAAAAAATTTCCTACGCCATTGATACCGGTGAGCAGTTGGTAGGAGAATCTCACCAGTTACCGAATCCGCCCACATCAACATCTTTCACCAAGTCTTAACCCCATCCCCCCCGGTTTCCTATATTTTCTCCCAGCCAAATAATCATCACTCCGTTTCTTTGTCACAACATCCCGTCTCGCGGCTACCCGTATCTTACAGAATAACCAGGCTTATCCCAGCATAAATTCAAATTATCAAGTGAGCTAAGTAAGGGTGCGAAGCATCGTCCACCCGATGGATTACAAATAAATCAGTTAATGCCTCATATAAAAATCAGGGTGGCCCCGATTGACAAGATTTTAAGGTGTGGTATTTGATTATTATGCACCATTTCTCAGGGATCAGCGTTCACTTATCAGGTTAACGAAATAGGGTGACCAACGCCGGCGCTATAGCCCAGAGAAGAAAACGGCCATTGAGCCGGTAATCGGCCCGAAGCGACAACCACAGCCTTTATGACTGGAAAGTTGGTCCTTAGATCCTAACTACTATCTGATATTGGAGGCACCTGAAATGGAAAGACTCGCCCAGTTGGCGTCGTGGCTAAATCCACTTACCTCTCTAATTAGTCTTTTTCGTTTCATATCCCGACAGGCGAACAAACGCGCCGATAAGCCCTACCTGGGCATTTGGTTTGAACACAATGATGGATACTGTATCGAACAAACGGGGCAGCCTTTTTCTGGATCTGGAGGCACGAGAAAATCCTATTGTTACCGTTTCAAAGTGACAAACGATGGCCCAACTCGCGCTGAAAAATGTGAGGCTAAACTGATGGCAATCAGTATGAGCAATCCGGACCGTAGGCCTTCTAAATGCAAGGAGCTTCACACCCCGGTCAAATTGAAGTGGGCGGAATCAGGACAAGGAGAGACCGGTATAGGCAGCGGCTGTGAGGCCTACTGCAACCTGATTGTGATACCTGAACAAACTGAACAAGACCGGATGAAGAGAAATAATAAATATATCGATTCACTAGCGGCGGACGGCAGCCTGGGATTGGTAATAGACTATGCGGGGAATAAAAACCAACAAATCAATCGGCTAATCAAACCACCCGCCGGAAATACATATCTCTTGGATGTAACAATAACGGATGTCAAAACCGACACTACAGTGAGCACCACCTTTAAGGTTCAGTGGAAGGGAAGTTGGAAAAATAACCTGCACGATATGATGGAGGAAGCGCATGTCGAGATAAAGGATAAGAGACCGGGCGCTGCTCCAAGATGAAGACAACACGAATAATATGATCAAGTTAGTGCTTAATTGTCTAATTGAACAATGCTAATGACAATTCGCCCGGCTCGAAATCACTTATCACTCCCGAGCCACGTTGCGGCAATTGTTCTTACATACAAGTACTATTCCGTTAAGGGAGTGAAAACGCCATGCCAAGGCCCAATATATGCAAATGCACGCCTTACAATATTCAATCCCCTTCAAGCAAAGGGATTGTCGCCGAGTATAAGGATAAACAAATCTGCGGAGATTGCAACGGGGACTATCGCACAAATGCAGATACCACGGTATGGCGAAAGGTCATAAAATGGATCGTGCCGATATTAATTATCGTAATTATTGCCTTAGGGGCGGCAGCCTATCCCAAATTTATCATCCCTTCGCATTATCCATCCGACTTCCAGATCCGATGCACAAGAGCCGTCAGTGATAAGTTGGTGGCACCTTTGGTCAAGGAGTATCTGAAAACCAAGAGTGTTATCTGGCCAATGGATGACGGGAAAAATCCGGTAAGGATCATCCAAGGGCGGGCCGGTTTTTTTGGCAAACACTATAAAATTACTCTCAGATCAGTTGAACCGGACCAACTCTTTATTGATAAACCCTCGGAATACGATATCGCCTTTTCTACTCGGAAGGCACAAAATCAGGAAACAAGCAATATCAAGAAAGATCCCCACAATTCTTTCCTTAAGGATGATGTACTTGCGGTCACGGCCATCGCAGTGGTGGTTCACGAGACAAAGAATAAGTTAGAAGCATTGGCCATCGAGAAACTTCGAGGAATTATTTCGGGTGACATTACCAAATGGAAAGAATTAGATGAGAATTATAAGGACAATGATATAAGAATACTTATGAGAAACGGAGGATTACGTTCTTTTGAGACTGTCGAAAAAAACAAGTTGTTTAAACAAAATGCACTGTCGGCACCAAGCCAGGAGTTGGAAGCTCAGGAGTTTGAAGATGACTGGCAGGTCTTAAAAGAAGTGGAAGAAGATGAAAGTGTGATAGGATTAGTCGAATACCCATATTTAATTAAGGGAGAACAAGATAAAAAGGTAAAGTATCATGTGTTGAAAATTGCGCATGAAAATATTTCCGGCATGCCGACGAACGATACTTGCATCAAACCTCAGGAAGATTCTATCAGAAGCAAGAAATATTGCTTAACAAACAATGTCTACTTGTACTACGTAAGAAAGAATCATACAAATGAACATGCTGAGGATTTCGTGCACTTTACCAGTTCACCAACCAGCCGAAAGTCCATCGAAAAAGCTCAGTATGTAGCTGCCGAACCCGTGCTTCCACCGACATTGACGGCTACCCCGGTTCCGATGCCAACTCCGATATCGAAAGTAGCGCCATCGCCATTGACCATGCATTCCCCACCTAAGCTGCCGAAGCGCCCTGTCGCAGAATGGGCAAAAAATAATGGAATGTCTTGCCTGGGAAAAGTCTATTTCGAACCGGGTGAATACAAATTGGACAATCCAAATAAGGAACGATTGAATCAGATAATGACGGATTATGGAAACCCGGTTAATACCACCCTCTGGTTGGCTCTGGTCGGCTATGCGGATGAAGAAGGGAAGAATGCCAATTACAATGATTGGCTTTCAAAAGCCAGGGCGCTCACCATATCGGAGATGATCAAAGAGAAACTGGGCAATGTGCCCATGCGGGCAGAGGGTCTGGGGATTCTGCGTGATAAAGATGGAGGGCGCACTGAAAACCGCCGGGTCGAAATCTGGGTCCAGGCCTCACCCGGCACCTCTCGAAACCCGGATTGTCCGGGGCCTGACAGATAGCGCCCGTGACAAAGCTTGCTGTTGGCCTAGACGATGGTCGACAACAAGCTTCCCGTGGTTTCTTCATTCGCTTTAGTGGCCAGTTTGAAGGCTCCGATGGCCAGGTGTCTCCGGGTATTTTGGGCGGCCAGGTCGCTGACCGCTTTGGCAATGTCCAGATCGCTGATTTGGGATTCGGCCGCGACGGTATTGATGGTGGCATTATTCAAGGCATTTATAGTATGCTCCGCCGCGTTGATACTTGACCCCAATCCGGCCCGGAGGGAGCTGACCGTGTCGATGGCCTCCAGGGCGGTTTGGGACGCCTGGTTGGGATCACTCAGGACATTGATTTGGGATAACTTCAACAGATCAGGCAAGGCAGCCGGTAGGACCTTGAGATCGTTGAATTTGGTGCTTAGCACGGTATCTCGGATTGAGGTGCTTAGTTGGTCGATCTCTTCTTGAATAGCCATGCGGTCACTGGAGGTTAACATCACATCTTGCGCCTGGACGGTCAGTTCCTGGATGTGGCCTAAGGCCTCATTGATCCCGGACAAGGCTCCTTCGGCCGTCTCATTGAAGTTGCTCCCCATGGACAAATTGCGGACCTGGGCTTCATTTTGGTTGATCTGGGCTTTCATCCTTTCAGAAATACCCAGTCCGGCCGGGTCATCGGCCGCGGAATTGATCCGTTGACCGGTGGCCAATTGATTCAATGTCTTGGCGGTATCGCGCTGCACCTGGTTAAGTTGAATGATGGGACCAAGGGTGTTGATTGAGCCAACGCTCATGGGCTGCTCCTTTCCTGCTTTTCAACATCCACAAGGATGCAGAAAAATAGACTCTGTCGGACTCAACACCGGTGGATCCTG
>JADFXK010000280.1 GCA_015233625.1 Deltaproteobacteria bacterium
CGCGGGGCTTCATCGCTCTTACGGCTGCAAGTGGTGACGAGGCTTTGGCCAGGCTGGATCAGGAGGAGGTCGACGTCATCGTCCTAGACCTGTTCATGCCCGGCAAGAGCGGCATTGACACCTTACAAGAAATTAAGCGAGTTAAGCCTTTGACCGAAGTCATCATGTTGACCGGTCATGCTACGGTGGAAATGGCCATTAAAGGAATGACCCTGGGCGCCTTTGATTTCTTGATCAAGCCGACCGAGACCGAAGAACTGGTAGAAAAGATTACCAAAGCCTACAAAAGGAAGGCGGATCAACAAGACCGCATCCGCCAGGCCGAAGTGGCCAACATCCTGAAGTCAAAAGGCTGGTAACCGCACCGGCGCACAACTCTTAACACGCAACCCGTACTCGCAACCCGTAATGCTGGCGCGAGGTAACCGATGAAAGAAATAAAAGTCAAGGACTTGATGGTCCCTTTGAAAGAATACGCCACGGTCTTCCAAGAGGCTACCCTGTGTGAGGCCATATTGGCCCTGGAGGAGGCCCAACAGGAATTTGATCGCAGCCATTATCTCCATCGAGCTATCCTGGTATATGACGATAACCGCAAAATAGTCGGCAAAATAAGCCAATTGGACGTCATCAGAGGTCTTGAACCCAAATATGAACAAATCCTGGACCTCAAGACGGTGCGACGTTTCGGCTATAGCGCCAATCAACTCGACCAGATGATGAAGGCCTACCAGTTGTGGCAACGGCCGCTGGAGAATATCTGCCGGGAATCGGCTCAAAGAAAAGTCAAAGAAATCATGTACGTCCCTGGTGAACAGGAATGCGTCTCAGAAGATGCCACCCTCGACGAAGCCATTCATCAGTTGATCATGGGTGCCCATCAGTCGCTCCTTGTCCTACGGGGAGAAGACGTGGTTGGTGTCTTGCGGCTAGCCGATGTCTTCAAAGAGATCTGCAACCGGGTCAAAGCCTGCAAAATCTGATCTGCGGTCTGAGTTCTGGTTAGACCTAAGTCCATGTCGTTAAAGTGTAAGGGGGATTTATCGCAATGAGCCTTCAATCGCCGTCTTTGACCCGGAAGCGGGACATTAATTGGAGCCGCCTCCTCTTCATCCTCGCCGGTCTGGTTCTGTTCGGTTTGATCTACGGCTCGCCCTCATGGCCAGATGCGGTGGATCCGATGGGAAAGCATTTTCCTTTGACTTCCGAGGCCAAGGGAGCATTAGGACTATTCTTGTTGGCGGTAATATGGTGGGTATTCGAAGTAATCCCGATAGGTGTAACCAGTTTAGCGCTGGGGGTGTTGCAGGTCTTGTTCTTGATCCGCCCGGCCGGAGAGGCCTTCCGGGATTTCACTCATCCCGCGGTGATGTTCATCCTGGCCTCGACCATTATCGGCACGGTCTTGACCAAAACTGGAATACCCAGGCGTTTGGCTTATCGGACCCTGGCCATCGTCGGGGAACGGACGGGAATGATTTACCTGGGTTGCTTTGTGATCACCGTGCTGCTCACCCATATCATGGCCCAGACGGCTGTGGCCGCGACCATTTATCCTTTTCTGGTGGCCATCTATTCATCTTACGGTGGGGCCAAAAATAATAACTTTGGGAAAGGTCTGTATATCGGCATGGCTTATATGGCCGGAGCCGGCAGTATCATCACCCTCCTGGGGGCGGCCAGAGGGGCCGTGGCAGTTGGATTTTTCCACGAGGTGGTCGGTAAAGACATTGATTTCTTTCACTTTAGCTACTATTTGTTCCCCATCGGCTGGTTGATGATGTTTCTTCTCTGGGCTCTGCTCATGGTCGTTTTCAAGCCGGAAAAACCGTCCATCCCTGGGTTGAAGAAAAGGGCCCAAGAAATTAGCCGAGAATTGGGGCCGTTAAGTCCCAAAGAAAAGCAGGCCTCATATATAATCGCCGGGGTGATCTTACTCTTGCTCTTACAAACGGCCATTCCATCCCTGCGCCAATTGGATAAGAGCGCGATTATCCTGATATCTTCGTTGCTATTTTTCTTGACAGGGATCCTAGATATTAATGATCTGGAGGAGATCCCCTGGAATATCATTTTATTGTTTTCCGGAGCCATGAGTTTGGGTTTGTGCCTGTGGGGGACCGGTGCGGCCAAGTGGCTGGCCGTGCAACTGGTCGTCATATGCAATTCCTCTGGTTGGTACGTTTTTATCATGGTCCTGGCCCTGGTGGTCATGGCTCTGATTAATTTGATCGTAAACGTGGCGGTTATGGCCATCACCATCCCGGTGGCCTTGTTCATGGCCCCTTACTTAGGTTTATCATCGGAGGTTATTCTATTCGTCATCGTGGTCGCGGCCGGAATGCCGTTCATGTCCTTATCCGGGGCCGCGCCCAATGCTATTGCTTATAATTCAAGACAATTTACCACGAAGGAGTTCTTCCGGACCGGCCTGGTGGCTAGTGCTATCCTCCTGGTCGTCATCGCCCTGGCCGTCACCGTCATCTGGCCGTTCATGGGTATGCCCGTAATCGTGCCCAGATAGATACCACACCAAAAGAACCGGAGGTTCGTCATGTGTGCCTTTGATGTAGCTTCACCGCTCCGGCGGGGCATGTGGAGTTTGTCTAAATTTATGAATACCGCTCCTCACCGGGAGCGTTGGTCCTGATTGGGGGAGATAATGGAAATGCTGGAACAACTCTTAGACCGCATTGTCTCACGGGTTAACGTCTGCTTGCGGGAGTTAAATTACAATATTGAAGGCCATGTACGACACGTCATCCCTGCCAATAAATTTCTTCAGTTTCATGCCTTTTACGGCTTGACACCCTATAAAAAACTACATTTTTACATCAAAAGTTCCAGTCTGGCCGGAAGCTCCTTATTGGGCAAATGCACAGTTCATTTTTCCGTTCTTTACAAAAGCCATTTGCGGGGAGACGAGCTGAAAAACCAAGGGGAGACGCTGCCTTATATTGGCTTTCAGATTCCTGTTTACGAAGACGAAGTGGTTCGGATCAAAGATAGCTTTCTGATCAAGAGCCTGATACACAGCCATTCGCACGACCCAGAGAACCCGGACGAATTTCTGATCAAGAATACCGTGTCTATGCACTACGCCAATATCCATGGTTCCCCCGTGATAGGTTGTTTCCTGGCCCCGTTCAGCACCGTCGATATGTCGACTTTTCGCAACTGCGTCATCGGAACTTTTTCCTACGTCCAGGTTCGACGTCTGACCCATCAATTGGTTGAACCTGGGCGGATCTGGATCAAAGACGGTGAATCCTTTGAATTCGATTACCACTTCCCGGCAGGCGTGGTGGATCGCTATATTTCTCTGGAACCTGGGAGCGTGCCTAAAGGTATTTTCATTGATTTCGTGGAACAACGGGAGGAAGACTGGGAACCGATCCTGGAAATGGCCAGGTATGAGCCACCTAATGCGGACTTTGCGGCCACGGCCGCCTTTAGCCGCTACGCAGTGGCCAAAGGAGAGACAAAGATTTTGGAAAACGTTTACGTCGCGCAGGGGGCCTATTTAGAGGACGCCTATATGGGTAAGGGATCCAATGCCCAGGAAAATTGTTACATCATAAAATCCCGGCTGGACGGTAATGTGGTTACCGCCCATGGCGGCAAAGTCATCCACTGCCAACTGGGTTCCCACGTGTTTGTCGGGTTCAATTCGTTTCTCAATGGAAAGGAAAAATGCCCCATCAAGGTTGGAGAAGAAAGCATTGTCATGCCTCACACCATCATCGACGCGGATGAACCACTCGATATCCCGCCACGGCACCTGGTCTGGGGCTATATCGGAAGCCGTCGAGACCTGGAGCAGAATTGCGTCCATCTCAATGATTTCGCCCGGTTCTCAGGTAATTTGAAGCGGGGCGACCTCTCGTTCAGCGGAAACGGGTTTGCCTTTGTCAGGGCCTTTAAACATCGGATTGAACATATCCTGGAGCTGAACGGCGCCTTCTTTGACGGCATGACTAAGTCCGGCCACATCCACCGCATCCGCGACGCATCCTTTAACACCATCCAGCCCTACTACGGCGGCCCGCTTAAAGGTCTCTTTGCCGACATGGACATCCATCCTCTGGACGATGTGGTTTAAGCAAAAAATGGAATAAACAACCTGGGAGGAATAGGGGAAAAATGATTAGACTGGCACCTTCTATTTTGTCTGCTGATTTTAGCATGTTGGGTGAGGAAATTCGAGCCGTGGACCGGGCCATGGCCGATTACATCCACATTGACGTGATGGATGGCCATTTTGTGCCCAACATCACTATCGGACCCTTAATCGTCAAAGCCGTACGCCGGGTGACTGAGTTACCTTTGGACGTACATTTAATGATAGCGCAACCGGAATTGTTTATCGATGATTTTCTGGCGGCCGGCAGTGACATTATCACCGTCCATGTGGAAACTTGCCGGCATCTCCACCGGACAGTTCAAATGATTCGGGATGGGGGGGGGCGGCCCGGCGTGGTCCTTAATCCCACGACGCCCCTGACCACGCTGGACTATATTTTGGAAGATGTGGATCTGGTCTTGATCATGAGCGTCAACCCCGGGTTCGGCGGCCAGAAATTCATTCCGTCGTCCCTGTCTAAAATAGCCGCCCTGAGGCAGATCATCGACGGCCGCGGTCTTAAGGTGGATATCGAAGTGGATGGAGGCGTCAATCTGAATACGGCCGCCGCGGTTATCGGGGCCGGAGCGGACATCTTGGTGGCTGGTTCGGCCGTGTTCGAAAGTCCTAATTATGCTGAAACCATTGCCGCGCTCAAGGGGGCCCACACGCAATGCCAGATGGTTTAAGCACAAAGGCTGGTGACGTATCTCTGACGGGACGGGTAAATAGTCTGGAATAAATTCTGCACTTTTTTCGTAAATCTCCGGCCCGAGGCCAGGGGAGGTTAACCTGCCGGCTTGAGGATTGGATCCGTTCGGCCGCGGCCATCAGGTTTTTGATAAGATGTCATCTACCTCGGCGTCCAGTCGATACACCTCAGCGACCATGGCCGCGGGACCTTTGTCTCTGGCGCGTTTCAGGTCCTCACCCCATTTCAAGAGCAAGGCATTATCTATCCGGGTTGTTTTCTTGTCCTTAGCCCATTCCCAGCCAAGTTTATCTCCAAGCTTTTCCAGGAATTCTTTCATTTCTTCCCGGTCTGCCGGCGGGATGACCTGGAGGATTTCATTCATTCGGTGCTTCCATCCTTTGATCAGCATGGTGCCTTCGTAAAATCTACGAAACCACATCTGCTCTTCTTTGGTCGCCATGAAAGCTCCTTAAGTTAATCATGCCACGCTGATGAATCCAGGTAACTTCGGAAGGATTCCCGGCTCGGCATTAAGATTTAGGTTTCCACTGATGCACTTATCAGTTCTCGGGCCGTGGCCGGCCAGCCAAGATAATACTATCATTGAATGCCTTCAAATTAGCAGAACACACCAAAAAGTCAAGAAAATTTCGATGATCACCAATAGGTCCCAGGCTGGCCATGATAGCCATTTCATCGGCTTGGTTGTTTCGAGTCCGGCGTCTTCGGGAGACCGATTCATCTACCTGTCGGATAAGCTTCTATCGCTTCACGGCATTGTCCATATCTTGGATGAATTGATCCAACGAGACGGCCGTAGCCGCGCTCCGGAAAAGGATATTCAACACATCCGGGTCGTTGATTTCTTCAACCGCGATCAAAAGCTCATGCGGGGGAGTCTCAAACCTTAACCTGAGAAG
>JADFXK010000281.1 GCA_015233625.1 Deltaproteobacteria bacterium
GGATTAAAGACCTGGCCAGAACCGAAATGGCGGCCAAGACCTATACCAGTTACGGCCGGTTGAACGGGGTTCCGGCTACTCTGATCATCGTCTATCTGTTGCCTGGGGCCAACGCCATTGACACGGCCACCAACCTGACCAAATTAATGACCCAACTCAGCTCCAATTTTCCGCCAGGGTTGAAGTATGAGATTTCCTTCGACACGACCCTGTTTGTCCGGGCCGCCATCGAAGAAGTCATCCATGCCCTTCGGGATGCCATCATCTTAGTTTTATTGGTCGTCTTCATCTTCCTGGGGAACTTTCGGGCCACCTTGATCCCCATGCTGGCCGTGCCGGTGTCTTTAGTCGGTACATTTGCCGCGTTCGTGCCTCTGGGATTCTCCATCAACACCTTGACCTTGTTCGGGATCGTGCTGGCCGTGGGGATTGTGGTGGACGACGCCATCGTGGTGGTGGAGGCGGTGGAGCATCACATCGAACATGGTTTGACCCCATTGGCGGCCACGGAAAAGGCCATGGAAGAAGTGTCCGGTCCGGTCATTGCGGTGGCCCTGGTCTTGTGTGCCGTGTTCGTCCCGGTCGCGTTTATGGGTGGGATTACCGGGCAATTGTACCGCCAGTTCGCCTTGACTCTGTCGATTTCGGTGCTCCTGTCCGCTCTGGTGGCCCTGACTTTAACCCCGGCTTTGTGTCAGATGTTGCTTCGACCGCGGAAACAGATGCGAGGCCCGGTCGGGGCCTTCCTCCGTGGGTTTAATCGCCTCTTTGACAAGACGACTAATGGCTACGGCCGGATAGTCCGGGGCTGTCTGCGCCACATGTTCTTTCCTTTGGTTGTCTTGCTTTGTTTTTGGGCGGCGACCGGAGGTTTTTTTAAATTGCTGCCCACGGGGTTTGTCCCGGATGAAGATCAGGGCTATTTTTTCGCGGCGGTCGCCTTGCCCGACGGAGCCTCCATGGAGCGAACCGATGCCTTGACCCGGAAGTTGGAAAAGTACCTGCAAGGGGTCCCAGGGGTAAAGGACGTCATGACCATGGGCGGGCTGAATATTTTGACCGGGGCCTATACCTCCAATAACGCCACCATGATTTGCTTGCTTAAATCGTGGGAGGAACGGAAAACCCCAGCCACCCAGTTGAACGCCATCGTAAATCAGGTCCGGCAAGAACTCAGCACGTATCCCGAGGCCCTGATCTTCCCCTTCACACCGCCGCCCATCTCAGGCTTAGGGAATGCCGGCGGCTTCCAGTTCGAGTTGCAGGACCGCGGCGGCCGGCCGGCCTACCAACTGGCCGAAACAGCCGATAAGTTCGCCGCAGAAGCCAGTAAACGGCCGGAGTTGATCGGCCTCTACTCCCAATTCCGGACCAACGTCCCCCAGATCAAGCTGGACCTGGATCGAGATAAGGTGAAAACCCTAGGTGTCCCGATCAATTCTGTTTTTGAAAGCTTGCAAATCTTTCTGGGTGGGCTGCAAGTGAACGATTTCAATCGATTTGGCCGGACCTATAAAGTCATGATTCAGGCCGAACCGGAGTTTCGGGTCAGCCCGGATAACATCGATCAGATCTACGTCCGATCAAATGATGGCACTATGGTTCCGCTAAGCACCATTACCAGGATTAAGTCCATGACCGGCCCGGATGTGATCCAGCGTTATAATATGTATCGGACGTCTGAAATCAGCGGAGCGGCCGCTCCCGGTTACAGCTCCGGACAGGCGTTGGATGCCATGGAGAAACTGTCTAAGTCCATTTTACCTGAAGGATACAGCGCGGAATGGACCGGCACGGCTTTTCAAGAAAGACAGGCCGGCGGGGCGCAGTCCCTTATCTTCGCCTTGGGCGTGGTTTTTGTCTTTTTGTTTCTGGCCGCCCAATACGAAAGCTGGGCCATTCCTCTTTCGGTCATGTTCGGCATCCCATTGGGCGTGTTCGGGGCTCTTCTGTCCGTATGGGGTCGGGATTTGGTCAACAATGTCTACGTCCAAATCGGTCTGGTCATGCTGATCGGGTTAGCCGCCAAGAATGCCATTCTGATCGTTGAGTTTGCCAAAAACCAGTATGAGCAGGGCAAGCCTCTTAAGGAAGCGGCCCTGGAAGGGGCCCGGATTCGCTTCCGGCCGATCTTGATGACTTCTTTTGCCTTTATTTTGGGCGTAATTCCGTTGGTCACCGCCAGCGGCGCGGGTTCGGCTTCCCGGCAATCGCTGGGCACGGCCGTCTGCGGAGGTATGACCGCCGCGACGGTATTGGGTGTTTTCTTGATTCCGGTATTGTACGTAATCGTGCAAGGACTGAGCGCCAAGGTCACCGGCAGTCCGACCGCCGAAGTCAAGCCGCCCTTAGCCGAAGGAGAACACCGATGAAAAAAGCTTTTATTTTTTTGGCTATTTGTTTGTTCACGACTGGGTGCGTCGTCGGGCCTGATTATAAGCGACCCGGGTATCCCACGCCCGAAACCTTTCGCGGCCTAGGTCCCACCATTGTGTCACAACCCGTGACAATGACTCTTGGTGAGCTGAAGTGGTTTGAATTATTTAAGGACGATAAGCTCAAGGAGCTGATTCAGGCCGCCTTAAAAGCGAACTATGATGTCCGGATCGCGGTGGAACGAATCCTGCAAGCCAGGGCCACGGTCATTTCCACCCGGTCATCATTGTTCCCGGCCGTGACCGCCACTTACTATTATCAGTACCAGCGAGCTTCTGATGTGGGGTTAAGCCCATCTCTTCCACCACAGACGACCGATAACTTTGCCTACGGAAGTTTATCCTGGGAGCTTGACTTCTGGGGCCGCATCCGTCGGTCCACCGAGGCGGCCCGGGCGAATCTGCTCGCCTCCGAAGAGAACCGGAAAGCAGCCATCCAGTCTTTAGTCACCGATCTGGCCCAAGCTTATTTCGAACTTCGGGAACTGGATTTAGAACTGGAGATTTCCAAGAGCACATTAGATTCCAGAACGAAATCCCTGCAATTGGTCAAAGCCAGACAACAACGAGGTGTCGACACCCTGCTGGCTGTAAGGCAGTCGGAGGGATTGGTCTATGCGGCTGCGGCCCCCATTCCCAACTTAGAAAGCCAAATCGAGCAAAAGGAAAATCAGATCTGCGTCTTGCTTGGCCGTAACCCCGGCCCCATTGAACGCGGGAAACCTCTGACCGACCAGGGCCTGGTGGTGCGTGTCCCGGCCGGATTGCCGTCATCGCTCTTGGAACGGCGGCCTGACATCCTGGCCGCGGAGCAAAATTTAGTGGCCGCCAATGCCCAGGTGGGCGTGGCTAAGGCCGCCTTGTTCCCGACCATTAGCTTAACGGCCAGCGCCGGCTATGAAAGCACGGCTTTGTCTTCTTTTATTTCCAACCCGGCCAGTACCTGGAGTGTTGTCCCGAACTTGACCACGCCTATCTTCAATGCCGGGAAGCTCAGGGCCAATCTGACCCTGGCGGAGGCAAAGAAACAAGAGGCCCTGTTACAGTACCAACAGACTATCCAGAAAGCCTTCAGCGAAGCCGCCAATACCTTAATCGGATATCGGAAGATTGGTGAATATCGGGTCCAACAAGAGTTGTACGCCAAAACATTGGCTGATCAGACGCGGCTGTCGAAACTCCGTTATCGTGGCGGCGTCACCACCTACCTGGAAGTGCTGGACTCGGAACGGCAATCCTTTACGGCTGAAATTGCCCTGGCCCAGGTCAGACGTGATGAACTTCTGTCGGTGGTGTCTCTATACAAAGCCCTGGGCGGCGGCTGGCAGGAGTAGAGTTACGGGTTTCTGGTTTCTGGTTTCTGGTTGCGGGTTACGTGTTGCGTGTTCACGGAATCACTAACCCCTGATACGCAGTTAAGGAGGTCCAAGGTGAAGCTCAGAGCTCCATTAATGATTGAACATCGTCTGATTGAGAAGATGCTCGCGGTGGTAGAGAAAGAAATTCTTTTCATGGTGGACAATAAGGTAGTGGATTCCCTCTTTATTGACGCCATCGTCGACTTCATCAGAACTTATGCCGACAGAGTGCATCACGGAAAAGAAGAAGAGATCATGTTCAGTTGCCTGGCCACCAAACAAATGAGAACCGAAGATCAAATACAAATGCAGGAATTGATCGAAGAACATAAAACCGCCCGGAAAATTGTTGAAGAATTGGTCCAGGCCAAAGATGAGTATCTTCAAGGCCAGAGAGAAGCGCTGGACACCATTGTGGACCGGTTGACCTTCCTGATCAGGTTTTATCCCGAACACATCCGAAAAGAAGATATAGTCTTTTTCCCCAATTCCGAGAAATATCTGACCCAGGCGGAGCAGGAGACGATGCTTCAGGAATTCTGGGACTTTGACCGGAAGATGATCCACGAGAAATACCAATCAGTGGTCAAACACTGGCGCATTGGGTCCGGACTGGAATGACCGTGAGAGAGATAATCGACAGGAAGGCGTGACATGAGCACTGACAAGACAACCAAAGAGAAACGGCGGTTACAGGAAACACAGTCTCAAAGCGCGCCCTGGAGGAAGTGGGGGCCCTATCTAAGCGAACGGCAGTGGGGGACGGTCAGGGAAGATTACAGCGATGATGGCCGGGCCTGGGATTATTTCAGCCATGATCAGGCGCGCTCTCGGGCCTATCGATGGGGTGAAGACGGCCTGGCCGGCATTTCCGATGACAAGCAGCAACTGTGTTTTGCCCTGGCCCTGTGGAATGGGGTGGATCCGATTCTGAAAGAAAGATTGTTCGGTCTGACCAACGGTGAAGGCAACCATGGCGAAGACGTCAAAGAGTACTATTTTTACCTCGACAACACTCCGACCCACTCCTACATGAAGTATCTCTACAAATATCCTCACCTGGCTTACCCCTATGCCCAGTTGGTCAGGGTCAATAGCCACCGGACCAGGAACGACCAGGAATACGAATTGATCGATACCGGCGTTTTTGACCAGGACCGCTATTTTGACGTTTTGGTGGAATACGCCAAGGGTGCGCCGGAGGATATCTTGATCAAGATGTCTGTGACGAATCGGGGGCCGGACCCCGCCCGCCTCCATTTGCTCCCGACCCTGTGGTTCCGCAACACCTGGTCCTGGTCCCCAAATTCGGTTAGACCCGAGCTTCTGGCTATCCAAGGTTATCGTGATTTGACGATTATCGCGGCCACCCACCCGGTTTTGGGGGCGCGCTATTTATACGCTGAAGGCTCCCGGTTAGCCCTGTTCACTGAAAACGAGACGAACCAGGAACGTATTTGGGGTCGTCCCAACCCCAGTCTTTATGTCAAAGACGGCTTCCATGACTATCTTGTCCATGGCCGGGCGGATAAAGTCAATCCGGCGGGAATCGGGACTAAGGCCGCGGTCCTTTGCGACCTGACCATTGAACCGGGGGAAACCAAGGTGGTTCGGTTAAGGCTATGCGACATCCCCCCGGTGTCCATCCGGAAGGGCTGCCGAGGCGCTGACGGCCATCCCTTGCGACAAATTTTTGATGATCTGGTCCACCTGCGGCAGCAGGAGGCGGATGAGTTCTATGACACCATCTCGCCCCCCGGCCTTGATTCGGACGAGAAAAATATCCTGCGGCAGGCCCTGGCCGGGATGCTCTGGACCAAACAATACTATCATTTTGATCTGGACAAATGGATGGACGAGCACGGTGTGGACGCCATGTCATCCACCG
>JADFXK010000282.1 GCA_015233625.1 Deltaproteobacteria bacterium
CTTTGTAATGTTGAAGATGGGTTTCATTATCCGTGATAACATAGTCCTTTACGCTGACCTGGGCGTTGAGCGCTTCGGCTTGCAGACGAGCGCATATACTTGTTTTTCGGGCCATATCCCGATATGACTCGAACCCGGCCGTCATATTGCCCAATCCATGCCAGGCCACCTGGGAAGAGACTACGAACAAAAGAATAACCAGCCCAAAGCCGCCGGCGATTTTGGCCCGTAAGTTCAACTTCTGGATCATGTTATCCTTCTCCTTTATCTCGAATGTAGTTCAATTATGTTCGACAGGCATGGCCTTCTGAAATTGAATTTTTACGTTCCTGGTCTATCCGGATGAAAAGGCGAACACAAAAGGTGTTCAACCTGCCATCCGTATTAAATCTTTTCATGAATGATGATTTTGGGATCAGTCAATATCTTTTTTCCGTCAAGGACGACTATCCGGTCTCCGGTTACCCCCCGGAAATACTCAGCCTTGACCCCGGTAAGGGTGGGCAGGGAAGGTTGCAGGGTATCCACCGGGATCAATTTGACTCCCAGGATACTGTCGGCCAGAATGCCAAATTCCATGTCGCCGCCGCGCAGCACGATCACCCGGTTCAAATTGGTCAGTCCGACATCAGGAAGCCCAATCAGTTTCTTGAGATCCAGCACGGAGATAATTCGTCCACGGGCGTTGAAGATACCCAGGACAAAAGGCGGCGTTTGGGGCAGCGGAGTCAGATCCTTAAGTGGATAGACTTCAGCCACGTGGGTTAATTCAATGGCATATTTTTCCAGGCCTAAGTGAAATCCTACCACTTCCAGGTAGTCCTGGGCTTTTTCCGGTTCGGTGATCTCCTGAGCCAGGCGCCTGGCGCGTTCTTTAAAAATAGCCTTTTCCTGCTCCGGGTTGGGTTCAAATCCCTTCTCAACGGAGGCCTGGACAGCTCTGAGCCGCGCCCGGAGATCTTCCCAGGTTCCGCCATGGCTCTGGCCTATCTTACCATTACAGTCAAATTTCTTCATCATGATCATTCACCGGGAATCATTGATCGAACCAGATCGACCAGATGACCAACCGTCAGGCCATCGGAATAGGGTAGCACATCTTCTTTGTTCATGGATTTCAGCAACGCCAAAACGCTTTGGAAATGTCTTCGAGAATCCTCGAGTCTGCCCAGGCCTCTGGTGATATGCCCCATGGCCACGTGGGCCAGGACAAACCCTGGGTCGAGGTAAATAGCTTGTTTCAAAACCTTAATTGATTCATCCAGCAGACCTTGTTCCTGCAAGATGGAAGACAGGAGATAGTAATGCGCCGGGTTCATCTTTTCGGCCTGGATTGCTTGCCGGCACCAGTCGGCAGCCTCGGTTAGTCTTCCGGCATCGGCACACTCTCGGGCTTGACCGGCCAGGGAATGCGCGCTCTGACAAACAGGTTGATCCACCGGGAGTGCCACCTGGATATCCGGCAGCCCCACTGGCTTTCTTGGTTTCGACGCGTCCCGGTCGGCGTCTTCCCCTAGGCGCCTGACCGTTTGAGGTCGGCGACCCTTAAGTTGATCCGGCATTTCCCTATAATAATCTTTAGTTACATCTAATGGGGGGGCTTGGAGCCGGGGGTGATCAGAGAGTTTGGCGGCCGCAGAAGAAGAAGCTGGATAGGTTTGATCAGGAACAGTCTTTCTGAAAACAGTTACACCGGAAAAGTTGACTGGGACCAGGCCGGATTGACGGGCGAAATCACCTTCACTGGGGCTTAACACCAGCCAACCACCTGGGGCCAACGACCGGCAGAATCGGGTAATCACCTGAGCCCGTGGTTCCTCGGCAAAATACATGAGCACATTGCGGCATAGGATGACATCCATTCTCTCTGTGTCGTTCAGAGGAGACGGGTAGGTCTGGTCGATCAGGTTGAGACGGCTGAAAGTGACCATTTTTCTGATATCGGGGGATATCGCAAAAAGGCAATCGTTGTCCTGGCGGAAATATTTTTGTTTCAGGTGATCCGGCAGGACTCGGAATGACCAGTCTGAATATATTCCCTGGCGGGCTTTTTGAAGAAACCTTTCATTGATGTCAGTAGCCAGGATATTGATTCTCCAGTCTTTCGGGGTGGGGAGGACCCGATCAAGGGCCATCGCCAGGGAATACGGCTCTTCACCCGTGCAGCAGCCCGCGCTCCAGACCCGGAGGTGTCTGATCCGTCCTCGGCGTGACATAACGATTTGAGGAATAATGTGATTTTCAAGTGCCTGAAATAATTTTTTGTCTCGGAAAAAATAAGTTTCCCCAATAGTCAGGTGGTGGGTCAGAAAATTAAGCTGTTCGTGAGACAGTTTTTCCGACATGACGAGGTGAATAAACGATGATACATCATTAAAACCTAAGTCCTGAGCCGCCGAGGTCACCCCTCTGACAAGTTCTTGACGACGTTTATGGGGAAAATGTAGACCGAGAAGTGAACTGATGAATTCACTGAAACTGGAAATGAGCTGATCTGGAATTTCTGCCCTGGTCATAATCACTGGCCCTGAAGATGTTCTTGAACAGAAGCCGGGTGATAATCTTCACCGGCTGCAAATAACTTGTTAAGATCATAGAGTAACATGGCCTCACCATTTATTTTGCCCACCCCTTCGAGGTAGTCTTCCAGTTTGGGAAAGATATCCCGGCCTTCCTTGATGTTTTCTTGGGGAAGCTGGAAAACGCCTAATACTTCATCCACTAGAAAAGCCATTGTTCTTTTGGAGGTATTGGCAATGATGATTCTATCGGTCAGAATCATGTCGCGATTCGGCAGGCTGAATCGTTGCCGAATATCTAATACTGGAATTATTCGCCCCTGAACGTTGATCAGACCTGCCACCAATTCCGGCGCTTCAGGCACGGAAATCAATTCCACTGCTCGAACAACTCGTTCCACGGCATAGAGTTGAATCCCGTAATGACGCCCATCCAGGGAAAAGACCAGGAGTTGATAAGGTGAGTTCATAACCTGTCCAGTTTCATCTCGTTAATGCAATCCCGCATGGATAAGTCCGATTAATCCAGCCAGTAAAAAATTTGACTCCACCAGTCCTTCAAAGATGACTCCCGGCCTGGGTCCGTGCCGGTCGTATCTCCTTAGATATCCCCATACAAACAACGGGCAAGGCAATAGCTGCAAACATAATAACCATTCCGACGAGAAGAAGACCGCCGATACCAGCCAGAGGAACAAAATCCCGGTCAAATAGTTTAACAACGTCCTTGTCTTATCCTCGCCTAAGGCAATGGCCAGAGTCTCTTGCCCGACGATCAGGTCGCCTTGCATATCGATCAGGTCAAAAAAGGCCGACCGGATGAACACCAGTAAGAAAATAGCTCCAAAGGCGATAAAGGTATCCAGGGAGACGTGCCCATATCGACCCATGGCCGGGACAAGGCAAATCACGGTCGCCCAGGCCACTGAGATGAGAAAAGTTTTAGATCCAGGGATATCCTTTAGCTTGGTGTATTGTGATAAACCTAACGATTCTAATATGTTGTGTGGAACAACCTGAATCCCGTAGAGTAATCCCAGCGCGCTCATCACCGCCAACAAAATAAACGGCCCTAACCCCAGCCCCCAGACCAGGACCAAGGCCATAATCATCGAACCGACGCCGGCCCCAATCAGACCGAACCTGTGTCGCTCATAAAATGTGATTCGGTCTGGATCGTTGTATTCAAAGGAACTCTGGTCAAGAAAGTAGTTCAGTAAGTGCATGGAGTAACAATAGAAGAACGGGATGAGCGGGTCTTTGAACTGAGGTGTCATGCCCATTAACAACAAGCCGGTATAGCCGAGCGCCCCGGCCCCCAGGGCCACCAGGAGATTGCTCATGACCAGGAACCGGACCAGGGAATATAAGAATCCCCGCCAGGCGTCCTCCTGTTGGCCGCGAGTGTTTTCGATGGCCCGGACCACCCGCTGGATCATCCAACTGGGGGTAGATGCCCCGGCCGAGACCCCGATGGTATTAAATTGGGCCAGGGGCTGGTAGGCCAGTTCCATATCCGTTTCCACATGAAATGTCGGCCGGCCGGCTTCTCGGGATATCTTGGCCAGGCGTTGGGTATTCCCGCTGTCAAATCCACCAACGATAACCATGGCTTCCACTTCCTGGGAGATGTTTCTGACTTCATCTTGGCGCCGTTGGGTGGCATCGCAAATGGTGTTGAAGACTTTTAACTCTAGATCGCAAGATCGCAGATACCGATCTATATCTTCAAACACCACTTTATCTTGGGTGGTTTGGGCCACAAAGAGAACCTTTTCGCCTGGCTGAAATTGGGGGATTTCGTCAATCCCTTTGATGACTATGCCTCGGCCATGAGAGTAGCTGATTAGACCAATCACCTCAGGATGGTCGTCGTCTCCCAAGATCATGGGAAGGTAGCCTTTCTGGGCGTAGCTATCAATCAAGGCCTGAACCTTGATGACCTTAGGACAGGTCGCGTCAATAATCTCCTGCCCGGAGTTGACCAGCTTTTCCCGAGATTCTACCGGGATCCCGTGAGCCCGGATAACCACCACATGACCACTGGTGTCGGGTGCTTCAGTGGTCACATGCACATCCCTCTTTCGTAGTATATCAAGCACTTGCGGGTTATGGATGAGTGGTCCATGAGTAAATATCTTTCTCTTTTCAGTTCGCACGGCACCCAGGACGAGGTCCATCGCCCGGCGGACGCCCATGCAAAAACCAGCGGTTCTGGCAAGTTTCACCTTCATGGTCAAGTATCTCGTCGATCAGGTGTTAATGAGTTTCGGGTTTCGGGTTGCGAGTCAATAACGTTTACAGGAGGTTCATCCCCTCCACCATTATCTGAAAACTGCTCAAAGTATTTTTGAATGATGTCCCTGGCCGCGGCCGGAGTTGCGGTTTGCTGAATGGTCTTCCGAAACCCGGAACTTCCTGGTATGCCTCTGACGTAATTACACAAAAAACTTCTCATCTTGAGGCCGGCCGTCCTTGATCCCCAGGCTTGCTCAGCCCAGTTAAGGTGGGCCAGCATAACCTCTTTTATGTCCGGCAGGTCCGGCGAGGTAATGGGCTGCCCGGCGATGACTTCTTTGATGTTCTGGAATAACCAGGGGTTGCCCAAGGCTGCCCGCCCGATCATAATCCCGTCGCAGCCGGTTTCCGCCACCATTCGCAATGCAGCTTCGGCGGTGACGATATCACCATTGCCAATTACCGGAATTGACACAGCCTTCTTTAGGGCTGTGATCAGACTCCAATCTGCCAGACCGCCAAAACCTTGTCGGGCGTGCCGGGGATGGAAGGTCAGGGCATCCACGCCGGCATCTTCCGCGATCTTACCTACTTCAAGGAAATTGAGATGGGCCGCGTCAATACCGGAGCGGATCTTGACCGTCAATGGCCGGTCAGTGGCTTTTCGGACTTCTGACAACAGGAGCGCGATTTTATTTTGATCAGCCAATAAAGCCGCCCCGGAACCGCTGCGGAGAATTTTCTTGACGGGGCAACCCATATTTATGTCGATGATGGCCGCACCCAGGTTACCGGCAATCTCTGCCGCCTGAGCCATGACCTGGGGGATCGACCCGAAGATCTGAACAGACAACGGCCATTCCGCCTGGTCGCTATGGAGCATGTCCAGGGTGCGATGGGCGCCTTGGACCAG
>JADFXK010000283.1 GCA_015233625.1 Deltaproteobacteria bacterium
GCCAGACATTTTATTGATGGACGAGCCCTGTTCAGCTTTGGATCCTATAGCGACGGGACACATTGAAGAGTTGATGAACCAGTTAAAAACGAATTATACGATTGTTATTGTGACACATAATATGCAGCAGGCGGCCAGGGTTTCTGATGATACGGCCTTTTTCTACATGGGCGAAATGGTTGAGATGGGCAACACCGAGAAGCTCTTCACCAAACCAGAGAAGCAACAGACTGAACAGTATATTACCGGAAGATTCGGCTAACCGGCAGGTGAGTCGGGCGTTCCGCCGGCTGGTCTCAGAGACGGTCACATGAAAGATGACCGACCAGATTAAAGATAACAAAGGGAAAAACAGGTTTGACGGCTTTGGGCCGGGTCCGGCCGTCGGATTGAATGTACTTGACCACCAATTCTAATTTTGACAGGATTAACAAGATTAACAGGATTTAGGGGTCATGACAATCCTGTTAATCCTGTCCAAAAAAGAGATGGGCGGGAATCCAAAATTAGAATCGCTGGTACTTGACAGTCAAGTTGAATAAATTATAGGTTTAGTTCTCATAAGGCGGTTGAGGTTCCGGGTCTGGTTCGATTCAGCTTCGGGTGCTTAACGTTTTGGGCCGTTTCAGTCAGTTGGGCTGGAATCGTAGATTTGACAGGAGGATTTGGCTTTGACTATTCAGGGATTTCAGAGGCAGATGGATTGGGCGAAAGATAGTCTTCTGAAGATGGGCGGGTTGGTGGAAGAGGCCCTGGACAACGCCATCAGATCGCTCTCGTCTAAAGACGCCGACCTGGCGCGACAGACAATCAAAGGGGACAAGCGCCTGGATGCCCTGGAAAATGAAATAGAAGAACGGTGCGTGAAAATGTTGGCCACCCGGCAGCCGGTCGCGGTAGACTTAAGATTTCTGACTTCGGCCATCAGGATATCCTACTATTTGGAACGGATGGGCGACCAATGCGTCAATTTAGCGGACCGGTCTTTGATGCTGATCCCCCTGGAACCGATGGAGTTTCCCAGAACTCTAATCGAAATGGGCGAAGTGGCCAAGGAGATGACCCGAAACTGTCTGGAGGCCTTTGTGCACCGGGATGTTATGGCCGCTCAAGCGGTGTGTTGCCGGGATGATGACCTGGACAATCTCAACCGGCAACTCTTGGAAGAGATGATCAAATGGATGATGGATGAACATAGGTTGATCCAACGAGGCGTGGAGTTGATCTTGACCGGTCGCCATTTGGAACGAATTGGAGATGAGGCGACCAATATTTCGGAGCAGGTGGTCTACTTGGTGGAGGGTAAGGTTATTCGCCACCCCGGCTTGCAGGAGAAGGAACCCGATCTATGCGGCCGGCCGAAAGTGACAGACGTTTAGTCTCTATAACCAATTGTTATCGTCCGAGATTGAGACATTATTTTTTTCATTTTGAACCATTCTTTTCTTCGGCCTGAAGGACCCCGGCCAACCATTTTTTCATGCGGCCCAAATGACTGCCCGGCCAGTAGATCCGGCGGCACAAGGGACAGCGACAAAATGTGCCGTGCCCGGCCAGAACATAATCGGGCACCTGCCCCCCCACCTCTGCTTTGGAGACCTCGACCAAGGCCCGGTTGCAGACCGAACACCGGGAAAAGATCGTGGCATCATCGACGGGCAGCCTAAAAGTCACCACTACTTCCTTTAACTGCTCCATCGGGTCATCGCTGTGCAGCAGATAAGCGTGGCTCGGTCCGGGCTTTTTCCGTCTTCGGGTCAGGATGATCCGTGCTCCGTCTTCTTCCTCCAGGTTTGGTTCCATATCCGGCCGCCCTTCTAAGACGGTGTCGTATCCCAAGATACGAAGCCATTTGGCTAAACGACCCAGCATCCGTTCAGCCAAAAATTTCATCCCGGCTACTTCCCTTCTAATAGAACTTCTTTGAATCCTGCCGGCTTACGTAATTTGAAGAGAGCATCTTTAATCGGCACATCAAACTGTAATTCCTTGACGTTGATCTTGATGGTCGAGTCTTGCTCTTGAGTCGTGATGGTGATAGTCCTGGGATATTTAGACTCAAAACCGGGTGATGTGGCCACGCTGAAAAAATCGGAAAAAGCGACTCGAAAGGCATCTTCTGACTGGTAATGAGACAAACTGAGCGATATGGGCGTGGAATCATCCGCACGCAGGAGAATCTGCTCCTTAAGTTTCAATTTGGGGTTATCCAAATCCAACACCCAGGCGTCCAGTTCCGGATCATAGGAACTGCTGCTCCGGGTAAATTCCAGCAATATAGGCATCCCCAATAGAATATGGGAGACATCTTTGGCCGTTAACCCGGACACGGGCAGGTAGGGAGATAGAGTGTATGACCGGTAGTATGATTTCTTGTCAAAGGATACGGCCGTGACGTCTTCCTCTTTGGCCACCATATAGAGTAACGGCGTCCCAAAGGTGCTTGATACTTCCCAGCGTAGTGTATCCGGATAGCGGCCGATAACGATCAGCTCGGCTCTTAAATAGGTCTTAGAAGAACTGATCGTCAGATCGCCCATAGCCAGGAAGCTATCAATGGCTTTTTCGTGCAGTTCCAACCTTTGGACCAGCTCTTCGGCCTTAGGTGGCGTTTTCATGACCAGGGGTCTGGTGGCGCAACCAGAGGCCCCGCTGATGATCCCTGCCATCACCAGGAACAGAAGTAATCGGCAGCCAAGAATCCAGTTGAGTTTTGAGCAGGTCATTTCATCCTTTCATTTTTTTCAAATGGGCCGACCAGGGGAGTGATATTGCTCCGCTCCCGGTCTGTTGCGGTGGTTCATTTAGACCGGTCAATTCTGGTGGTGCTCCAGTTTTTTGTTCACCTGCTCAATCTTTCCCTTTATCCGGACAAGATCTTTTTCCTGGTCCTTATCTTTGGTCTTTCCTTGCAACACCTCAACGGCCTTTTTATACATCTCCAGGGCCTTTTTGAGTAGACCTTTCTTGAGATAGATGTCGCCCAAATGTTCCGTAATCGTCGGGTCATCGTTGACTAACTGGAAGGCCCGTTCCAGTTGGGTTTGAGCCTTATCCAGGTCGCCCTTTTGATAATACACCCAACCTAGGCTGTCGGTTATGTAGCCATTGTCCGGGTCGAGATTGATGGCCTTCTGGATCAGTTGTTCCGCTTCATCGAGTTTAATCCCTTGTTCCGCATAGGTATAGCCAATGTAGTTCAAGGCATTGGCATAATTAGGATCAATGGACAGGACTTTTTCCATGGTCGCCAGACCGGCTTTCTTATCGCCCTGGTGGTCATAAATTACCCCCAACCTGAATAGCAGCTCGACGTTGCCGGGTTCGATTTCCAGACCTTTCTTTATCACCTCGATGGCTTTACCATAATCCTTGGCCTCATCATGGATGGTGGCCAGGGCCAGATGCAAGTTTGTTTTATCTCTTGCTATCTCGATAGATTCACTTAGAACTTTGATTGCTTCGGCTTTCTTGTTTTCCTTTTCCAAGATATAGGCCATGTGAATCCGGGCATCGGTATAAACCGGGGCCGCAGGGGGAATTTTGGCGAATTCTTCCACGGCCTGGTTAGGCACTTTTTGCTCTTCATAACATGAACCCAGGTAATAACGCACCAGATGATTCTCCGGGTGGGCGGAAAGAATCAGGCTAAACTCTTTAATGGCCCGGTCAAGCCTTTTTTGCTCAAAGAAGATCAGCCCGACCTTGATTCTGACTCCGACATCGTCTCCCCCCTGTCCTTGGAGCTTCTGAAATTCCTGATCGGCCTTTTTGTCTTGATGAGACATCAGATAAAGCCGGCCCAGTTGCGCTCTGGCCCGAGAGTTGCCGGGGCTGGCCCGCAACAAATTTTGATACATCGCCTCAGCTTCGGCAATGCTTCCTTGTTTTTCCAGGATATAGGCCAGGTCGAAGAGAGCCGGCTCAAAGTCCGGTCTGATCTCTATCGCTTTCTGGTAGTAGGGTTTGGCTTTTTTGAACATATTAGCGTCGAGAAAGACTTTTCCGGTATAATAGAAAGCCATGACCGAGTCGGGATTGAGTTCGATGAGTCGTTTCAAGGTCTTTATGGCTTTATTTACCTCTTGTTTCTGGGCATAAAGTGTTCCCAGGAAAAGATAGGCCTCGCTGTTTTCCGGGTCCATGGATACTACTTTTTCATATTCGGCAATGGCCTTATCGTTTTCCTTGTAACTCGAGTACAATCCGGCCAGCAGCAAGTGGGCCCGGAGATACGCAGGGTTTTTCTGGGCGGCCCGTTGGGCATGTCGCAACGATTCTTTCAAGGCCCCTCGTCGTAAATAAAGTTCAGCCAGGTCCGTTTCCAGCATGGCCGAGGTCGGGTCATTCTTGATGGCCTCCTGATAATACGCAGTCGCTTTGTCCAATGCGCCGTTAAACGCGGCCATTTCAGCCAGGGCAAAATAGTATTGGGCCAACTCTTTGTTGGAGGGCGGAGTTGGAGGCAACACCTCAGAGTCCATCAGGCGGGTCGGTTGGGGCGCCTTTTGGTCTACCGAGCTTGAAGGTTTTACTTCCTTTGCCGGTGCCTTACCTTTTTCGCCGGGTGCGGCCTGAGGGGCCGCGGTCGGAGCCGGCGGGACCCACGTTCCCGGTGTAATCACGGCGCAGGAACAGGTCAAAGAGCAGGCCAGAATGATCGCCAGAGAACTGATGAGCTGTCTATTCATCTAGTAAATGTCCTTGTTACAGATTATGATCACAGGTTACTGATTAAAGCTGGACGGAATTGGTCTTCAGGGATGTTCCCGGCGGCGTCAAGTTCAGCCAGGAGTTCGGCCTTATCCTCCGGAAGCTTTCCTGAAATATTACAATAGTTGGATACGTGATCGCTGACGATGCGGCTGGTCACGTTAAGGTGTTCGATCATCAGCCTTATCTCCGCCAGGGCCTGATGCGGGCTGGGGAGGGTGAAGCGCCCGGCCGTGTATTCCGACCACAAAGGCGCTTGCTTGACTGGAACATAAGTCCGCAAGCGGATGAAGTCGGGGTCAAAGGCGTTGAGCACTCTGGCGCTCTCTATGGCGTGTTCCCGCCATCTGGCGGTGCCTCCAATCCCGACCAGGATATACTGGCTAAGTTCGATCCCGGCTTGTTTGACTCTGAGGCCGGCCTGGATGATCTCATCCGGGGTACAGCCTTTCTGGATGTTTTTTAAGATGATTTCATCGCCGGTTTCCATCCCGGAATGGATGCGGCTGAGTCCGGCCTGCCGCAGGGCGACAAGTTCCGCGACACTTTTGAACATAACATATTTTGCCGCGCCGTAGACCGTGATTCTTTCCAGGTCAGGGAACAGTTGCCGGGCATAATTTAGAATTTCAATCAGTTGGGCCGTCTTAATAATTATGGAATTGCCATCGGGAAAGAAAAT
Organism: Deltaproteobacteria bacterium; assembly: GCA_015233625.1. GTDB lineage: Bacteria > Desulfobacterota > JADFXK01 > JADFXK01 > JADFXK01 > JADFXK01. Next base: position 5,396 of record JADFXK010000283.1, read on the forward strand.
GCTCTTGACCCCGAGACCGTAAATCTTATATCCCGAATCCAGGTCTTCCTTAATGTCCGCCACCTTGCGGATGCGGAACCGTTTATGTTTATACATCCCGCAAAAGGTGCATTTATTATGCGGGCACCCCACCGTGGCCTGGATAAGCAGGCTGTTGGCCTCGCTGGGTGGCCTGAAAACGACGCCGTCGTACCGCATGATGTCTTCCTGGGAAATTGAGTGAAACGGCATCTCCAGTCACCCGGCCGAGTTGTGAAAATGTCGCAG
>JADFXK010000284.1 GCA_015233625.1 Deltaproteobacteria bacterium
CCACCCAGTTGCCCGGAGACGTCGACTGTAATCAGGGATTGGCCGCCCCGGTTTTGAAAATCCAGGACGGAATCGCCCACCAACTCTCGACAAGCCCGGACACAGCGCCCGCACAGAATACACCGGTTGTGATCCATGACCATGTCATCATGGCTGGTGTCAACTGGGAATTCCTGGTGCAACGGCGGTACGGTGAGGTGGTCCATCTGATACTCATAGGCCAGGTCCTGGAGTTCGCAGTCACCGCTCTGGGCGCAGAACATACAATAGTGGTTCCGTTCTGCGAAAAGGAATTCCAGGATGATCCGACGCGCCTCAATAATCCGTTCATTGGAAGTGACCACGTCCATGCCTTTACGCACCGGCGTAACACAACCGGCCACCAGGCGGGGAGCGCCATCCACCTCCACCACGCATAGCCGACAGCCGCCCCAGGCCGAAAGGGCCGGGTGATGGCACAGGGTCGGAAGGTGAATGCCGTTTTGCCGGGCCGCCTCCAAGATGGTCAGGCCATCCGGGACCATCACCTCAATTCCGTCTATCTTCAGGCTGATATTTGCAATAGCATCCATCGCGCATCCTCTCTAAAAGCCCATTCGTGGCCGCGCAAGTTCGTATAGACCGGCGGATTTCAAGCCGACGCCTCTTTGATATCGCACCTCAAACACCGGCAAGCCTCGGCCAGGGCCGTATCCCGGTCAAAACCAAGTTCCACCTCGCAGAAGTCGCAACGCCTGGCCGCGGGAGACATCTCAGGCATATGACCGCGTGGTTTCTCGATGACTTCTTCATCAACCTGCCGGGGAATGTCGATCTCCGGCTCAGGTGGGGCAACGTAAGCCGGTTCGTTGTTGCGGGTGCGGATGGCTGAATCAATTTCTTCCGCCGCCCGCCGCCCGGAGGCGATGGCCCAGATCACGGTGTTGGGACCGGTGACGGCATCACCACCGGCGAAAACCATAGCCTTGTCGGTGCGGGAGTGGGTATTGGCCTTGGTCGTAATCAGTCCGGCCGGGGACAACTTGACCGCGTCCGTTTCAACCTGGCCGGGGAACGGCAAATTCGGTTTTTGGCCGATGGCCGTGATCACCTGGTCCGCCTCCACCGAGAATTCGGCTCCGGCAATGGGCAATGGTTTTCTCCTCCCGGTCGCGTCAAATTCACCTAAGACCATGCGCTGGCAGAACACTTTCCCCACCTGACCGTCCTGACCGGCCAGCCTGATGGGCGCCACCAGATATTCAATCTTGACGCCTTCCTCTTCAGCGGCCCGGATTTCGTGCTCTTGGGCAGGCATATCTTCTCTCAGCCGCCGGTATAAAATAGTCACTTCCCGGGCCCCCAATCGTAAGGCGGAGCGGGCCGCGTCAATGGCGGAGTTGCCGCCTCCAATAACGGCCACTTGCCGTCCCACCTGGGGAGTCAGGTCCAGGTTTACCTGTCGGAGAAACTCCACCGCGCCAACCACTCCGTTAAGGTTATCGCCCTCCACACTTAAATTTTGGCTTCGGTGCGCCCCCACGGCCAGGTAAACGGCATCAAAGTCTTCTTTAATTTTGGCCCAGGAGATGTCTCGGCCCACCCTGATATTACATCGCAGGTCCACGCCCAGGCCGGTGATGGCCTCTATCTCGCTCTTGACAATCTCCCGGGGCAACCGATAAGCCGGAATACCATAGCGAAGCATCCCGCCGGGTTCCGGCAGTTCCTCAAAAACGGTCACATGGTAACCCCGCCGGGCCAGTTCTCTGGCCGCAGATAAACCCGAGGGACCGGCGCCGATGACGGCGATTTTCTCCATTCGGCTAATCGAGATCACGGTCGGCTTGGGCCGGACCGCCTGGTCGGTGATGAATCGTTTCAGGTATTTAATGTTGACAGCTTCATCCAAGGTGGCTCGCCGGCATTTGGCCTCGCATTTGTGGTCACAGACTCGACCGCAGATGCTGGGGAAGGGGTTGGTTTTGAGTAATACCTGATAGGCATCTTCCAACCGTCCCGCTCGGACCAGAGCCAGGTAGGCCGGCACGTCCATTCCGGCCGGGCACGCATGCTGGCAAGGGGCCTTAAAAAGGTCCGTACAGGCTACGGCCGGGCAGCGTTTATCACGGATATGGGCCTCATATTCATATCGGAAATAGCGCAAAGTCGAGAGCACCGGGTTGGGCGCGGTTTGTCCCAGACCGCACAGGGCGGTGTTTTGAATGATCGATGCCCATTTCTCTAAGGTTTCAATGTCGCCTTCGCGGCCCCGTCCCTGGCAAATTCGGGTCAAGATGCCCAGCATCTGCCGAGTGCCCACCCGGCATGGAGTACATTTGCCACAGGACTCATCAACGCAGAATTCCATGAAGAACCGGGCGACATCGACCATGCACTTGTCCTCGTCCATGACGATCATGCCGCCCGAACCCATGATCGCCCCTAACTTGAGAATGGACTCGTAATCCACCGGGGCATTGAGGTGCTGAGCCGGAATGCAACCGCCCGAGGGACCACCCAATTGGGCCGCCTTAAACTTTTTGTTTTTGGGGATGCCTCCGCCGATATCATGAATGATGGTGCCCAGTGTAGTGCCCATGGGAACTTCGACCAGGCCGACATTCCGGACATCTCCGGTCAGCGCAAAAACCTTGGTTCCCCGGCTCCGCTGGGTCCCGATCCCGGCAAACCATTTGCCGCCTTTAAGAATAATTTGAGGAACCGAGGCCAGGGTTTCTACGTTATTCAAGATAGTCGGCTTTTTCCATAACCCTTGAACGGCCGGGAAAGGTGGCCGAGGTCGGGGCACACCCCGTTTGCCTTCAATGGAGGTCATCAAGGCCGTTTCCTCGCCGCAGACAAAAGCGCCGGCCCCTCTGTAAATTTCCAGATCAAAATCAAAACCGGAGCCCAGAATATCTTGGCCTAAAAGACCGTGGGCTCGAGCCTGGTCAATGGCCAGGTTGAGCATTTTGACGGCCAGCGGATATTCGGCCCGGCAATAGATAAACCCTTGCCGGGAACCAATGGCCTTGGCGGCAATGATCATCCCCTCCAGTACCGAGTGGGGATCGGATTCTAAAACGCAACGGTCCATAAATGCGCCTGGGTCACCTTCATCGGCATTACAAAGGACGTATTTGACGTCGTTCCGGGATTTAGAGGCGAATTCCCATTTGATGCCGGTGGGGAATCCGGCCCCGCCGCGGCCTCTTAAACCCGAGGCCTTCATCTCCTGGATGATATCCTGGGGCGACATTTGATACAGCGCCTTGGCCGCGGCAAAGTAGCCGTCTGTGGCAATGTATTCCTCCAGGCTTTCGGCCCGGATCAGCCCCCGGTTCCGCATGACCCGGAGTTCCTGCATCCCGAAAAATGAGTTGTCTTTGATCGATGGGACTGCAGCGGCATCGGTGGCGGGTGGACCCTCGAAGGCCCGGTCCGGCTGTTCCCAACCTCGGGCAAAGGTCCAGTCCGTCATAATCCGGCCATCCAGGACATGGCTGCGAAAGATGCCGCGAGCCCGTTCCTGAGTCACATTGGCATATTTTATGGCTTCTTCAGCCAGCCGCTCGACCGTGATCAGGGGTTCTCGATTACACATGCCGGCGCAACCGGAGGTGGTCAGCAAGATATCGGTCCGGCCGGAATCGGCCAGTTCCTCCTGAAGGGCCTGCCAGACCTTGTCCGCGCCGGAGGAAATGCCGCAAGTGCCCATATGGACTGTGACCCTGGCTCTGAGTTTATCCGGCTCCAGGACTGAAGACCTGAGGACGTCACCTTTTATGCGATAGAGATGTTCAACTTTTAACCTACCCATTAGATCGCTCCCCGGCTAGTCGTAATCCTTAATTATTTCTTGCACCTTTGAAGATTTAACCTGGCGGTGGGTATCTTCATCCACCATCATCACCGGTGCCAGTCCACAGGCGCCTAAACAGCGGACGGTCTCTAAGGAGAATCTCCTATCCGCCGTCGTATCTCCGGGACTAATATGCAATTGTTCGATTACTTTATTCAGGTTGCTCTGTCCGCCGCGGACATAGCAGGCGGTGCCCAGGCAACAACGAATCGTATGACGGCCGCGTGGCACGGTCGTGAAGAAATGATAGAACGTGACCACGCCGTGGACCTCACTTAAAGGAACGATCAGGCCCAGGGCCGCCCTTTCCTGGATACAGGTGGGGATATACCCGACGCTTTCCTGGATTTCCTCCAGCACCGGGATAAGTGAGCCGGGTTTAAATTTGTGGCGCTCGATAATGGCATCAATGGCCGCCCATTGGACCGTGCTGAATTCTTCTTCGCCCGTCTGGGTTACTTCTTTGGTTTCGCTGATGGTGTTCACGGGACCTCCCCTAGCAGTCTGGTCATCTTATCTCATGGGACCCCAAGAGCCTCTTCCAGCTTGACATCAAGTGCATCCGATCTATCAGTCTAAAGAATCAGTCATATCGGTGTACCAAACCCGATTTACCGGGGCGAATATTTATCTCAGTGATCACGGTCAATTCACCTGACTATCACCCTGGGTTAGGACTTTCTCAAATTCGGCCTCGAATGTTTCCAGATCCAGAGTCTTGATAGCCAATCGATGCAATTCCTTTAGGCTAGCCCGCATCTCGATTTGGTTGATCTTATCACAAAGGTCTCCAGGCACCCATCCGAATTTGGTTTCCAGTGCCTCGATCACCATTTCTCGGGCGTTTTTTAATTCCCCTTTTAATTCCCCTTTTAATTCGCCTTCTAATTCCCCCATCTGAAAGATATCCTGTCCGGCCCTGGTCTTGGCTAAATCAACATTCAACATGGCGATGACCTCCTCTCGGCTGACGTCATGAAACCTGCTTAACACGAACAGTGCGATAACATCAATTAATTCTGTTGATACATCATCGGGATAAGCCCGGCTGACCAGTCCTCCCCAATGTTGGGCTATGCCGATCAGTTCTTCTATTGACACTTTTTTTGAGACGGTGAATGGGGCCAGCACTACCAGTCGCGGATCAACGGCCAGAAGGTCCTTTTCGGTCAGTTCCTCTAGTATAATTTCCTTGAACTGGCCCTGAATAGTGTAGCCACCGGTAGTATCCGCTATCTTCATCGGTAACGCGGCCTCAAAATAACTCCGCTCAGTGTAGAAGATGACTGGCAAGATGGGCCCGGCGTACTTCTTGCGGTCGCAATACATCGAAACAGCGCCGGCCAGCCGATGGCGGATGAATGGATCATGGTATCCCTGGCACTCCATGATCACCACATCGCCCGATCCTTCGGTGGGAGCGGCCACAATATCCGGTGATATATTTTTCGTCTTCAGAGTCTCGGCCTGGACCGTGTAAAGATGTCCGCTCTCGATCCCCAGCAGCTTCAAGACTGCGTCATTAGCAAGCTGGACGAATTTGTAGAACGCCTCATCGGTGCCCCTGGTGCCGGGTTTGTCCATCGGTCATCACGCCCCGTTTATCCCAATTCGCATCATAACATAATTCAATGACGAAATCATGCTCAATCTTAATCTTTACCAATTGCCTGGCCTGGATCTTCCTACTCTCGATCCTCTGATACTATGGAGAAGTCGGTAGAATTAGTTCAGGCAATGTTCGAGCCAATCCTATCTACTCTTAACTTGCGGAATAAGTGTTTTTATTTAAATAAGTTAAACTGCTAAGGAAA
>JADFXK010000285.1 GCA_015233625.1 Deltaproteobacteria bacterium
CATCCCCCCAGGAGAACCCGCCGTCAAAGACCAGCAGGTGAAATTCCGACAAGTCTACCCGTTGCCCGGATTTATCCCCCTTGATCAATTCATTGATATGCACTCGCCGGTTCCCAGTCAGTGTCTCTTTCCTCAGGGTTGCATTTGGCCGACGAAACCCGTCTAATCATGGGGACATATGCGACTATCACTGTCTTGGATCCGTCCAAGGACAAGGCTCAAGATGCTTTGGGTAAGGCTTTTGATTTGATGCACCAAAAGAGCGTAATGTTGAGCCGACATCGACCCGATGGCGCTGTAGCCGTCCTTAACGCTAACGGCGGTCTTGATGGTTCGCCACCAGAGTTGATTGATCTCATTCAGGCTTCTACCAAGATTAACTTCTTAACCAGCGGTAATTTTGACATTACCGTTGCGCCGGCGGTGGATCTTCTGAAGAATAGTTTCGCGGCCAACAACAAGCCGCCGACTATGGCTGAGGTTGAAGAGGTACGTGGCTTGATCGGCATGGACAGCATAAAGATCGAAGGGGATAAAATCAGGCTGACCAAGCCGGGAAGCCGAATCACCCTTGATGGCATTGCTAAGGGACATATCGTTGACGAGACCCTGAAGTACCTGGCACAACGCGGCGTCAAACATGCTTTGGTGAACGCCGGGGGCGACATGGCCATGTTTGGGGGTCGGGAAGACGGAAAGCCCTGGCGGGTAGGCATTGCCGACCCGAAAGCGCAACACAGCAGCAAAACGATAATTACCATGAAAGAGGGGGCTATCACTACCTCCGGGAATTATGCGATATTTTTTGACAAGGAAAAGCTGTATCACCACATTGTTGATCCGCGTACGGCCCTTTCTCCTCATGGCGATTCGTCGGTTAGCGCTTTGGGTCGGACAGCCCGAGAAGCTGATGGATTGTCTACTGCTGCCTTCGTCATGGGTCCGAAAAAGGGTCTCGATTTCCTTGAACGCACTCCAGATATCGAGGGTCTAATTATCACCAGGGAAGGCAACATTTTTAAGACAAAGAAATGGCCGGCCTAACTGGTTTTGAGTAATTGAAATCTGCCAACTACTACATGTTTATTTGAGGCTGGTCTTTTAGACCGGCCTCTTGTTATTCAGTCAATAGATTAGGGGGCCGTTTTGTGGATATAGGCGTAATTTCAGACACACATTTAGAGGGGCCAACGAAGGAAATAGAGAAGCTTTGCGATACCGTTTTTTCTAAGGTGGATCTCATCCTGCACGCCGGGGACATCACTAATCACCTTGTTTTGGATGTCTTCTCCCCAATTCCGGTGATCGCCGTGGCCGGGAATATGGACCCGATGTCCACCCGCTCTCATCTTAAGGACAAAGAAATCATTATCCGGGAAGGCTTTACTATCGGGCTGACCCATGGGTGGGGGTCGCCGTTGGGGTTGGAACAGAGGGTCCGGGGGGTATTTGGAGCAGAAGTCGACTGCATCGTCTATGGCCACAGCCATATTCCGGCCAACCATATGGAAGATGGTCTTCTTTTCTTTAATCCCGGTACTTTTGGCCGGGGGCTGATCTCGCTGGGCCGCCGGACGGTCGGCATTCTCCATCTTGGTGAGACAATTACTGGCGAGATTATCCGGTTGTGACTAAAAGTCGCAAGTGGATGATCACCGGCCGGCGCGGGTCTTTCACCATTCATATCAGGTCGCGACACCTTCCCAACGGGAAGCGTCCGAGTGTGATCAAGGCGCTTGGTTGGCGCAATGATCAGAGATTGGTCCTGATGTAGTTCACCGCATTAGAAAAGATCTTTATCCCGTCGCCGGGACCGTCGGGGCAGGGGAGGCCTTGTCGCTTTAAGGTCTCCTTGGTTCGGGTCCAGGTGGGGTGGTTGGTCCAGTGGTTGTAGGCTTCGGGATGGGGCATCAGTCCAAAGATGCGCCCGGTGGGGTCGCAGATGCCGGCAATATCGGCCAGAGAGCCGTTGGGGTTAAAGGGAAACTGACCATTGGCCGGGTTGCCGTCTGGCCTAGCATAGGTGCACACCGTCAGGTTCTGCTTCTTGAGACGATCAATCATGGCCGGCGAAGCGTATAGCTTTCCTTCGCCATGGCGGACGGGCAGGGGCATAAATTCCAAGCCGTTAGTAAAAACGCAGGGCGACTCGGTATTCATGGCCAGATAGATCCAGTCGTCCCGGAAGATGCCGCTGTCGTTGGGGATCAGAGCCACAGTCCGGGAATGGTAGTCACCATCCAGGCCGGGCAGGAGTCCTAAATTGACCATGACCTGGAACCCGTTGCATATTCCCATAATCAGCTTCCCATCGGCGATAAACTGATCCAATTGCCGGCCCAGGTGACTTCTGAATCTGGTGGCCATGACCACCCCGGCCCCATGATCATCCCCCCAGGAGAACCCGCCGTCAAAGACCAGCAGGTGAAATTCCGACAAGTCTACCCGTTGCCCGGATTTATCCCCCTTGATCAATTCATTGATATGCACTCGCCGGCTCTCTGCCCCAACCAACTTCAGGGCATGATCGGTCTCATAATCGCAATTAAGTCCGAATCCCGTTAACACCATGGCCTTGGCCGTTTTCATGTAACACCCCAAAGGTAATGTTAAAACGCAATGTTTTTGAATCCGCACCTGCACTTGAGCGAAGCGGCTGGCTCTATGAGATTTCCCAAATTTGCGGGTCACTATAACTCTTCGTTAAAATAATCAGAATCAATTCGTTTCAGCTCATAGGATGAAGCAATATTGACTCCGACATTGTAATCAATCATCAGTTGACCTAACCGCTCTCCATCTATCAGGATAATTTTGCTTTCAATTCTAGAAGCAAATTCCTGAGCTTCTTTGGTAAACGTTGAGGTGGTTATAAATACGCCTTTTCTGGCCCGTTGTCCTTGCAATGCTCCGGCAAATTTATGAATTTCCGGTCTGCCGACAGGGTTGTTCCATTTTTTTGCCTGGATATAAATAACATCTAAGCCGAGACGATCTTCGTTTATTATTCCATCGATTCCTTCGTCTCCGCTCTTGCCGATGATTTTACCTGCGTCTTCTCTAGTTCCGCCATAACCCATTTTAACAAGCACTTCAACAACTAACTTTTCAAAAAAAGATGGTGAACAATTTTTTATGGTTTCGAGTATTTCATCTGCGAGATTTTGTTTGATTTTCAGATAGGCTACTTCAATGGCTTCTTCAGGAGTTTGTGTTTCTTCAGCCAGTTGTGTTTCTTCAGATAGAGTTGAAATAGTTTCATTTCTTTCTTTGGATTGAGGCCCTTTTCTAAATTGAACAAACTCGTCAAATTGAGATAAAAAATGATTGTTTATCTCTTCAGGCGAATTATTCAAAACTTCAATTCCACGTTCTGTTATCTGAAAGAAACCTCGCTTATTAGAACTTAATAATGCCGCTTTGCGAAGATATGTACATGCCCAGTTTACCCTATGATAAAATTTGCCTCCACCACTTTGTAGCTTTTCAGATGAATCGTTTTCAGTTAAATTTAACTGCTTAGCAATCGCATTTACCGCATCTCTAAATGAGTGCTCATTCCCATCGGATGCAAATTTTAGTAAAGGAAGCATAAGTAGCTGATAATTAGGTATTGCCATGAGCATCTCCCTAGAGAATCGTTTGACTGGATCTTGGGCGCCGGTCCAATTGGATTGACTTATATTGCTATGGCAGGGACTACTAAGCCCGATTATCTATATATGTTAAAGCTCACCTTGCCTTTTGTTCAGGCCAGATTAGTTTTGCATAAGCCCGAACTAATCCATTATCACGCCAAATGCCCAAACGTGGACTTCCAGGCCGTCTTAAGTTCCGCGATCGCTAAATTAATTATATTTTTTTGGCCATCGTTAATAACCAGGGCCGGGCGTTCCGTGACGCGGCCGATGAGGGCCAGGGGTTGGCCGGCAAACCGGCGCTCGAATTCCACTTGCTGAGCCGGGTCAATGGTTATCAAAAAGCGACCGAGGGATTCTGAATAAAGCAGTCGGGTGGCCTCCAGTCCGGGGGAGGGAACCTTGGACAGGTCAAGTTCCAGGCCCAGGTTGCCGGCCATGGCCTTGAACGCGGCATGGACGGCCAGGCCACCCCGGTAGATGCCATGGACCGAGGCCGGGACCCCGTCGGCAATGGCCGCGGCCAATGCCTGGTACCAGGGCAGGACCTCGGCCGGGTCAAGTTGGGGCACGTTTAGTCCGACTTGGTCGAACATGGCGTAGTATTCGGAACCGCCCAACTCGTCCTTGGTCAGGCCCAAGATGTAGACCAGGTCGCCCGGCAATTTGACATCCGGAGTCTGGCATTGAGTAATATCCGGGACCACGGAGACAGTGGTGAATTGCAATGTCTCCGGGCCGGAGATTTTGTGCCGTTCTCCGAACCGGCCGACCAGGTTGCCGTCCACGTACATGCTGTCTTTACCCGACAACAGGGGTATGCCGAAGGCCAGGCAGCAGTCTCGCAAGGCCAGGTTGGCCCGGACCAGTTGAGCCGCCTTAAATCGGCCGTCAGGGTTGGTTTGGGGATGATACTGGATATTGGGCCAGCAGAAGTTGTCCACCCCGCCGATGTGGTCCAGGTCGCCGCCCACGGCCAGGACCCGGCGGACGGCCTCGTCAATCACGGCCGCGGTCATATGGTAGGCATCGATCTGGGAGTAGGTCGGGTTAATGGCCTGGGCATAGGCCAGACCCCGGCTAGAAGTCAGGATGGGGCGTAACACCACCGCGTCCGCCGGGATGTCCCGGTCGGGTCCGATCAAGGGTTTGATCACTGAGCCGCCCTGGACTTCATGGTCATACTGTCGGGTAATCCATTCCTTGGAGCAAATATTGGGCCTGGCCAGGCAGGCCTGGAGTAAGGAATTATGGTCCGTGGGCGAGGACAAAACCGGTTCGATCAAGCCTCGCATGATGGGCGGTTGCCAATCGGCCTGGAATTCCCAGCGCGGGAACCCCGACTCCAGGAAATCCATGTCCACATAGGCGCAGGTTTGACCGTCATAGCGGAGATGGAGTTTACCGCTGGCTCGGAAGGTCCCAATGACGGTACTCTCCACTTCGTGCTTGGCGGCCAGGGCCATGAATCTGTCCCGATGGTCAGGCTTGACCGCAATGGTCATCCGCTCCTGGGATTCAGAGACCCAGATTTCCCATTGATCAAGCCCCGCATACTTAAGGGGGACCTGGTCCAGATCCACCTCGCATCCCCCCGCCACCCGGGCAGACTCGCCTACCGAAGAAGACAAACCGCCGCCGCCGTTATCCGTGATAAACGAGATTAATCCTTCGTCCCTGGCTTCTATGAGGAAATCGCTCATTTTCTTTTGGGTGTAAGGGTCGCCGATTTGAACGTGACCGGCCGGGGTGTGCTCGCTATAGACCTCGGAAGAGGCGGTGACCCCATGAATTCCGTCTTTGCCCACCCGGCCGCCGGCCATAATGATGAGATCACCGGAGGCGATGGATTTCAGTTCCGCCGGGCGACCCTGAACCTGAGCCGGCATGATCCCCAGGGCGGTGACAAAGACCAGGCACTTGCCTAAATAATTGGGGTGGAAAAAGACCTGACCAAAAGGGGTGGGGATGCCGCTTTTATTGCCTCCATCCTTGACCCC
>JADFXK010000286.1 GCA_015233625.1 Deltaproteobacteria bacterium
TCCTGAGCGCATTGGAATTATTGACCTCAGGGTGGCGCTCCGCTGGCCCTGGCCTACCCTGCATAACCCCCTCCGGATATTGGCGACTGGAGTCAGGTCAAGGGAGTGGTTAGCCCCGGCAGTGGATTTTCAGGACAAATCAGCTCGTTCCGGTTGGCTAAGCACATTTCCCCGAAGGGGAAAAACAATCTAGCCCAGGGTCAGCGAAACGCCACCCTGGGTAATGCGAAAACCAAGCCGGAAATCTTAAGTTAATGGCATTGGGTTGCATGTTACACGTTGCCGGCTCCTCGGTTCTAGTTTCTGACTAATGTCAGGACGTGGGCGTTTTATACGCCTTAACCAGCAACTTGCAACGAGTGACCGGCAACAAGCAACAGTTACAGCCACCCCATCATCTCGACCGACATTTGGGCTCCCTGATCCCGACCTTGAACCCAGGCCAGGAGATGACCCACCTTTTTTTTGATGTAGGCCGTGGGATCCCCTTCCATGCGGGTGATAAACGGTTCATCCGAAAACAGGTCGGCGCTGCGGCCGTACTCCTCAGCAACGAGGTTGGTCTGGCCGGTACTTTCGAGCGCGGCGATGTATAAGGCGATGATGTCAAAGTCAAAGTTATCGTATAGGGCCGCCATCTCCGCCTGGTCCAGGGCGGCTTGATGATCGCCTAATTTCAGATGCAGCAAACCCTTTAGGAAAAAAAATCGGGGGATCCCCAATCCCACGGCCACGGCCCGGTCAATCCTGGCCAAAGCTCCGGGAAAATCTTCTAAGTAGATAAGGGCCAGGGCTGCGATAAAACCTCCCTCAACGGCATCCAGGGATGATGACGTGGTTAAGGCCAACTGGGCCTCTTCCCGAGCCTGAACCGTCCGGCCGCGCATCCGATGCAAACCGGACAGGGCCAGGTGGGCGGAGATGCCGGCCGAACCAGCACTAGCGGCGGCTCGTTGAAAGAACCTTTCCGCCCGGTCTTCGTCACCGGCAAGGAGACAGGATTTACCCTTAAGTAATTGCATCCGGGGCAAATTGGGACGCAGGGCCAATCCGGTGTCGATGAAAGCCCGACCCTGAGTCGAGGCCGAAAAGAAATCCCCCAGGACCAGGTACGGCCAAAAAAAGGCGGGGTGCTCATCCATGGCCTGCTGCCACAAAATCAAGGTGGTGCCCAGTTCTCGCTTTAACGCGTGATAGATGCCGGTCCAGAAGAGATCGGCATGGTCGCCAGGCATTGTTCCTTCGGCCTCAGCCAGGACCCGGCGGCCCTGGTCGTACTGCCCCAGGTCATTCCATAACAACCCGGATAGCAGGAGCAGGGACCGGTAGGGGTGCCGCAATCTGGCGGCCTGGGCCAGTCGCGCCAGGGCTTGTTTAAGAAAACCGTGCCTCTTCTCCCGATTCTGGATCCGGCGGCCGATCATGGCCTCCATTCCGGCCAGGAGGATCAACGCCTCAAATACACCGGTGGTCAATGTCTCTGGATCAATTGTTTCCTTTAATAGTCCAAAATCAGCCGGAAGCTGCCGGTCCAAATGTAAGTCTTTAAGTGCGTTGAGCAGTTGGTTCCGATGATGCAGGGCGCCCGAGACGTTGTTCCACAGTCCCTCGGCTAATCCGGCGTAGGCTTCTTCAGTTATCTTCATGGCGGCCGCCCACTTCTCCCCCAGGTCTCTCTTCATTTCCTTGACGTTGGTTGCGTTAGCAGCGATCTCGGTGAGTTCGGCAATGCGCTCCCGCTCCGCAGCGAACCGGGGAATCTCTTCAATCTTGGAACCGGCTTCGAGCAGCAGCTTTAAGGCTTGTTCCGGCAAGTCCTGAGATATTTTTGTTTCTGCCTGATAAATGGTCCTGATAACCTTATCCTTGATCCGGCGGTACCGAAATTCATCGGACTTCCACTGCCGAATGGCCTCGGCGAATTCTCCGGCCGTCTGATAGCGGTCATCCTGGTGGAGCTGTAGGGCTTTCATACAAATTGTGGATAAATATTCATCCGCTTCCGTGTCCGGATGCCGGACCATGATCGGATCGATGTCGGCCGCTCTGATCCGCTCGAAGACCTTCGAGATATCCCGTCCCGGATAAAGCGGGGTGAAAGTCAGGATAAAGTACAAAATGCCGCCCAAGGCAAAAATATCGGACCGGAAATCCACCGCCCGCAGATCACCGTGAGCCTGTTCCGGAGACATAAACGCAGGAGTTCCGATGACCGCTCCGTCTTGCGTCAACGCCAAAGAACCGTCACCCCGCGCCGTACTCACCCCATCAGAGTCGGCGTTCAGTATCGAACCGGCTCCGCTGTCCCGGCCCAGCACCTTGGCCAGGCCCCAGTCCATCACATAGACTTCGCCAAAGCTGCCAACCATGATATTGGCCGGTTTCAAGTCTCGATGCAGGACGCCGGCAGCATGGGCATAACTCAGGGCGTTGAGCACATCGAGAAATATATCGATCAGAGTCAACATATCGTATTTAGAAGCAAAGTGGCGATTACCTCGTTTGATTTGCAGGACGATATCCTCCAGCGTGTGCCCCTCCACCAGTTTCATGCTGAAGAAGACTCGGCCCTCCTCATTTACGCCCAGTTCATAAAGGGGGATAATATTAGGATGTTGCAGTTGGGCGGTGATCTGGGCCTCTTCAAAAAACCGGTACATGGCCCGCTCGTTCTCGGCGGCCGGACCGTACAAAGACTTAATGGCCACCGTCCGCTTCAGGTCCTTGTCCCGCCCCAGAAACACCTTGGCCATGCCGCCTTCGCCGACCTCCGAAAGAACAGTGTACTTCTTCCAGGCCTGGCGATACACCTCGGGGGCCTGCCTGACGGTGATGAACCGTTTGCTCGTCTCTGGATCCACCTCCACCGGCCGAGCCAGGCTGTCCAGAGCCATCGTATCGCCGCCGGTCTGGTCATCGTGGAGTATTACCTTCATGTTACTCCCCGTTATGCAAATAGTCCGATGCCGAATTCCATCCCTTGGAAAAATGCCGACTCTTATTATATTGACCGGATCAGCCAGAAATGGCAACAAAAATCATAACGGATAACTGAATTGCCATCCGTGCTGTGACCGCAATGGGTTGATTTTGTTGTATTGTTGGGCTGTTGCGATGATGATCCGGGAAGTGGATTGGGGAAGGTCTGATTGGACGCACTACTAGCGTAGTCATAATAGGCAGAGGTGCTAGTAGATATACCGTCCATGGCATTATCTCCTTCATCCGTAATCTAACATACTATTCGTCGGAAGTCAAGAGTCGTTTCAAGGCGATTACCGGTGCGCCGGATTATTCGTGATTAGATTGGCCGGCCCAAAAAAAATGCTGATCAGGCGCTCGTCACCGGGTCAGCGAAGTCATTTGTCCAAAGTCCAATATTTATCAACATGATCTATTCATTCAATCGCGCTAGTAATTGTTCAAGGGATACAGCCTGCAGCCTTTCCACCTCTGCCTTGAGTTTTGGGAAACATAGTTTAGCCGCCTCCAGGTCTTCTTCCTGTGCAAATTTTTGAAGATTGGCGGCACACCGAGTTAGGGCGATTGCGGCCAGGGTTGCAGCCGATCCTTTTAATGTGTGGGCCAGGTGAGCCAGTGCCTTGAAGTCTCCATTGTCAATCGAAGCATCGAGCCCGGAAATTCTACTAGGGATATCCTCAACAAACATATCGAATAATTTACTCAGCAGGTCTTTTTTACCTGAAAATCTAGTTTTCAACGCCTGGTTATCGAAGGCCGGCAGCCTTTCATCCATTGCTCCGGCGGGATTTTTTTCGCCTTCCCCGGCGCCATCCTCGAGAACAAAATGTGGCATCACTTGTCGTATTACCGCGGATAAGTCATCTATGTCCAAGGGCTTAGTTATATAACCGTCCATGCCGGCTGCAAGGAATTTCTCTCTATCTCCTTTTAAGGCGTGAGCGGTCTGCGCGATAATCGGAATCTTTGGATCGAAGAGATTTAATGTCGAGCGCCTGATGACTTTAGTCACTTCAGTGCCGTCCATGTCGGGCATGGAAATGTCCATCAAGATCAGGTCAAATGGTTTTGTTGTCAACTTGTTGAAGACTTCCTTCCCATTCGTGGCAATTTCTACCGAGTGACCTTGACTCCTCAATGCCTCGGCGGTAAATCTTTGGCTTAAGACGTCATCCTCAGCTAAGAGGATTCGGAGAGGACGAAGGGACCTTGGCTGTCTTTTTTCCTTCCCTATCAAGGGAGGCCCGGCATCATGACCTAGCTCAAAGCAGGCCGTGAAGTAGAATGTCGATCCCGCACCCTCATTGTTTCTTACCCAAATCTCTCCTCCCATCAATTCGACTAGCTTCTTGCAGATATTCAATCCTAATCCGGTGCCGCCATATTTCCTTCTTGACGAAGCATCGACCTGAGTAAACGGGTCAAAGATTCTTTCCCTTTGCGCCGCGGGGACGCCGATACCGGTATCCTTTACGGCAAAAATCAACGTAACCGTATTTGTTTCTCCAAGAGAAGGACTGGTCCCGTATTGAGTTACGACTAGTTCAACTGAACCGCTTGAGGTAAACTTAACGGCGTTTCCCACCAGGTTGTTTAGGATCTGTCTCAATCTGTTTGGATCACCATCTAACTTGACATGCAATTCCGGCGACATCTCAAGGCTCAGCCTTATTCCCTTCTTATCGGCTAGAACTCCAAATGTATGGATTACCTGATCACAAAGATCATATAGATTGAAGGTCATCGGCTCCAACTCAAACTTTCCGGCTTCTATTTTCGAAAGATCCAAGATGTCGTTTAGGATAAACATCAGGTTGCTGGATGCCTGTTTAATTGAACAGGCAAACTCAAGTTCTTTCCTGTCCAGTTGACTCTTGACGAGCAGATCGGCAAAGCCCATCACCGAATTCATGGGGGTACGGATTTCATGGCTCATGTTGGCCAAGAATTCGCTCTTGGCCTGGTTAGCTGAGAGTGCCTCCTCTCTGGCCTTAATCAATTGTTCTTCATCGCTCTTTCGCTTAGAGATATCTTCAATTATCCAAATAGAGCCGCGTAAAGAGTTGTCCGGATCAATTGCCTTTCCAGACATGAAGCACCAGATTAAGCTGTTGTCTTTGCGTTTGAGCAATTGTTCAGTGTGAAATGCTTCTCCTTTGGCCAGCATTGGATAAGCCCGGCTGCCGAAATTTTCATAATCTTCCTTTGAAAGAAACATAAATTCAGGCGTCTTGCCATCAAAGTCTTCCAGACCGTAACCGAATTGTTCGGCCAGCCTGGAGTTGCACCAGATGATTCTCCGGTCAATCGAATAAGCGATCCCAACTGGGACATTTTCAAGAATGGCCTGGCGTTGCGCCAAGAGTTCGTTTCGTGATATTTCCAAAAGTTTGCGTTCGGTGATATCTATGCGAGTGCCGAACATTTTTAGCGGACTGCCGTTTTCATCCCAATCGATGACCTTGCCCCGATCTAGCACCCAAATCCATGAACCGTCTTTATGCTCTAGAGCCTCTTGCAAAACTCTTCGAGAGGTTTTTTCTTAACTTAGTGCATACCAAAAAATATGCCATATTAGTCCTGTTTTTGTTGCCTTATGTGATATTATATAGTATAATAGCTCTCAATAAACAA
>JADFXK010000287.1 GCA_015233625.1 Deltaproteobacteria bacterium
TATCCTGATGTTCATTTTGGCTGGCTGCTTAGGGTCGACACTTTCGGGATGCGGCTCTGATTCATCTACCCATCCCGGCACCCTGGACACCTCCTTTAATTCGCCCCTGGGATATGCTCTGTTTAGCTCGAAATTCGATAACCGGGATCGGGGGACCAAACTGGTCATTCAGCCGGATGGAAAAATAGTGGTGGCTGGATACAGTAATGACGGCAAACACAACGACCTGCTGGTGCTGAGGTATGATGCAACCGGAGTTCTGGATAACGGCTTTGGCACGGGAGGCACATTTTTCTACTCCGGAAGTGGTGACAACATGGCTTTTGGACTGACCCTTCAGCCGGATGGGAAAATAGTGGTAGTGGGCCGAACGCAGACCAACGGAAACAACGACGTCTTGACCATGCGCCTTAATTCCACCGGGACGTTAGACACTACCTTCGGCTCGGGCGGGGTGGTGGTATATATCGGACCGGGCGGCGGCACTGATACCGGTCGCGGGGTAGTAATCCAGCCGGACGGAAAAATTCTGGTTTCGTGCGAGTCTTTCAACGGTAAGCAAAAGGATGCCATCATATTGAGATATACCTCCAACGGGGTGCTGGACAATTCCTTCGGGACTGGCGGGGTGGCCACCTTTTCCGGAACCGGCCAAGGAGATACCTACGGATTTGGGATTACGCTGCAACCTGATGGCAAAATCATTCAAACCGGTAATGGCGTGTTCAAAGGAAAGACTAAGGAAGACGTGCTCCTGCTCAGATACTTGCCGAACGGGACGCTGGACGCCAGCTTTGCCTTGGGAGGAGTCTTTACCTATAGCAGCCCAGGTGACTATGATGACTTTGGCGACCTGGTCGTGCTGCAACCGGATGGCCGGATCCTGGTAGTCGGCGGTTCCGGAAATACGACCAATTCCGATATCCTGGTCTTGCGCTGCGACTCCACCGGCGTACTGGACAAAACTTTCGGGACAAACGGAATCGTGCGCCTGGGGACCACGGCTGACTATGACTACGCCTGGGGTCTGGCTTTACAGAACGACGGTAAGATATTGGTGGCCGGGACCAGCGCCCCTAATAATGTTTACCAGGCCGAGGTGTATCGATTAAACGAGGACGGTACGCCGGATGATCGGTTCGGCGCAGGTGGTGTATATACCCATCCCGTTTCGGGCGGATACGACGCCGTGGCCTATAGCGTGGGTGTCCAGACAAGCGGCAAAATTGTAGTGACCGGTTATCAGCACACGCCCGATTCCGATGATAATGTGTTGCTTTTTAGACTGATGGGGGATTAGGACTGTTGAGCCTGGGACATCCGATCAAAGCCGGCCTAGAGGATTCAAATCTCGCATGTCTCCGCCCAAGGTCATGTACTGCCTGCAAGTCTTTGGCTATCCGCTGCTAAACATATAGCCTGAGACCGTCACTGCAGAGGAATCCATGGAGGCCTGATTAGTGAATCAAGATTGGTTCGAAATGAGGGATATCCGCAAACAAAAGTTGAATCATGCTGTGTGGATACCCTTGAGGAAAATTCGTACGTTCAATAAAAGTGGGCACTACGGCCATCAGGGTTACGTTGAAGAGTCTTCACTCGTAGGTACTTTAGCTGTCCCTGTTGATGAAAAAGGTTACGCAGAACTACTTGTCAGGACTGACGTCGGGGTAAGCCATAACCACACTGGCCATTACCACAACCGTAGATATATACCGGCTGATGTTTATGAAGGCCATCCCTGTAATTTAAATTGGTTAAATCTCGTATTAGATCAGGGGTTTGATGGAACGGAGGTGCCCGAATGGCACCTTCATCAGGATTTTGTAATCACCTTGTGCCTAAAAAGAGAGAATGATGTGTGGGTATGTCCTAACGAAAACTATATTGCAGTGGCAAAGTTAGAAAGAGCAGAGAAAGGCAGGCCAGACTTATTAATAGTTCGCGCTGAACACCTGAAGGATTACCTGTGCGCCCGAAACATGAGCTTACACGTTGCTTCCTATGTTAGCCGAGAGATAGTGACTGACAATGCATCCCTTGTTGACTGGGAAAAAGGTTTCAAAAAGGATCAGACAGAAGACGATCGCTGGGAAGGTAGGGTAATAGGAATACACGAAGGCGGTCATCTATATGGTGGTAAGATAGCTGGTTATCATGTATCGAGGACCGATGTGGATGAACTTGCCGATATCCCTGACATGTCAGGTATCGCTACCGATCAGAATACGGCCTCGAGTTCCTGGAAGAAAGGATTCGATGGTAGAAAACTCTTTAGGGTGCTGGGGGAGCTGTGGCGAAACGAATGGATAGATCCTGCGGAAAGAAGCCCGCGCATCAAGCGTGACGAGCCACCACCGTCCGTATTCTTCATCGTCGATGAGGAAGGAAATAAAGAAAGCAAGGAAAAATTGGCAGATGGTGGAAAATGGCTGTGGTTCAAACCAGAAGTGATTATGGCGCTTGCCCATCGAAGAGGTGGGGCGCTAGCCTGGCATACCAGAGATACTGGTTCGGTCTGTTGTTCTCCCGGTTATAAGGTTAACTTCGGAATTAACCGACGAGGGTTAGTAAATGCCTTCGCAAAAGATGTAGTGCGACTTCCAGAATGGCAACAGCAGATATGGGCAGGCTTCAACGTCAGTCCTGAAGATGGTGTATCTGAGGAACTCTTAGCTCTCCAAGTTAGGGCACATCCAGCTAAAACTAAGTCCCCCGAAAATTATTTTGAGCGAGGATTAGAACTCGTTAATACCCTGGCGCAAGAAAAACTAAAGATTTCCATCTTCAGAGGTCACCGCTCTATTCCTGAATTATTAAAGAAGATCCATCGGTTCAGGGCAGTTGATGACGCCGGACTATATGAACTGGCGAAAGACGTTGCTCGAGTAACTGCGGAAGATCTTGATATTGATGCGATGAAGAGTATTGTCAAACCTTCAAAGGACTCTAAACTGAGATCTTTGAAGATGCTACAACTGCTCATTGCGTCAAGCATCGGTGACGACCGAGCAAAGTCAGTACTAAGCCCACTATTTGGTGCAATGGAGCTAAGGCATGCCGATGCTCACCTTTCGAGCAATGAATTGGCTGAGACTTTCGCGAAGCTGAAGATAGATCGTAGTCTCCAAACAATATTTCAGGGGTATCAACTTCTTGACTCCTGTGTATCCTGCATCTATCAGATAGCGGATATCATACGGCAGTGGGATGAGTTCAGAACAGAATAAGGCCGTCAACAACTGCTAAACTGGACGGCGCTATACAGTGCGGGGCACAAAATGTGGTGCTTGTTTGAACCCTGTAGCATCGTGGTTGGGAGCTGTTGAAGCCGACATTAAGCTCGACGGGCTAAGGAGAAATTCCATGGGAGAATCAGGTTTTGACGTTTTCTGCCCCGAGTGCAATATGTTGGTCGAAGCAAAAGTGATTGCCGAAGGCGACGGAGAATCCAAGATCACCGATATCAACCCTTTTGATATTTCCGATTCACCGTATAACATCGACCACTTCCTGGTGTGCGTATGTCGTCGTTGCGGTCAACCGTTTTTCATAAGGCAATCATGGTACGTTGTTCCGGCCGAAATCGAATCGCCCACGGGTGAAATCGTTCTCTACCCGACTGAATCCAAGCTTACCCAAGAGGCGCTCCCCAAATCCGTCAAATCAGCTTACGATGATGCCTCAAAATGCTTCAAAGCGTCGATGTTCGAGCCATGTGTCCTCATGTGCCGGAAGTGTTTGGAGGCTATCTGCAAAAACTTGGGCGCAGAAGGACGGGACTTGAATAAACGCTTGGTTCGCTTATCCGAGGCAGGCCAAATAGACTCACGTCTTCTAAACTGGGCACATGAAATTCGGCTGATCGGGAATGAGGCAGCTCATGAGGTGGATGGAAAGGTGACGAAGAGAGACGCACGTGATGTTCTTGATTTCACAGAAGCAATAATTATTTACGTATTTTCTCTGACGAAACGATTTGAATCTTTCAAAGTGCGAAGAGCCAAATATAGTAAATAAGTTTCGATCGCGGAAGACAATCTCATCTAATGACCCCAACCAACCCATGACTGCCTGACGAACTATGAAGTGACTGGCTGAGCGTACGAGGAAGAAGCAGGTTCGATTAGATTAGATAAATAGGGCGGGGTAGATTGCAGGATAATGGCACCTTCCACAAGTAGTCCATTTATGTAACTATTCGGCATTCGCAATGAGCCTTTCTTTACCTCATATTCTTCTATTATTTCAGTCACAAATGGGTCAGTGGAGCGGAGAGGGCTCACCCGTGCGATTTTTTCAAATTTCGAATCATCCGAACGCATTTCCTCAGCTATGGCCTCAACCAGCACATGAATAGCCTCGCTCCGGGTCATACCGTCAATCCATGCTGCGCTCCAAAGGATACTGAACTTATTGTTTAGACCTGGGTCAACAGGAATGAGCATGACCAAATTAAAGGGCTGGCCTGCCTTTTCGAACCTGTCTATTATATTATGCAAGTGTTTTACCAGTGTTTTTTTATCCATGTGAAAACTCCGTCTTCGTCTTCCAGAGAAGATATTATTTTTTCAACTTGTTCTTTCTGTGTTGTGCCGACCGGACTATATCTTATGCTCTCATTCCATTCCGTGATACCCGACCAGTTCTCGAACAATTTCAAGTTATTGTTTGCTTCCTGACTGAGCTTGCGCCCCAGGCCGGATAACGTGAGCAAAATATCAAGCCTGTGCGTCTTAAACGACCTTGAAAGCTCTCCCTCCGTGGGGTATTCATCAAGCTCAAGCGTCCGGCAGATGCAAGCTTTCAAAGCCATTTCCACCACATACCCGGCCAGATACCACGCGCCGTCATACAACTCGCTGGCAAATAGAGATTTTACTTCTTCCAGCCGTATATTGGCCAGTTCTTTGAGTTCGTGAATAGTTGGCATGATATCCCCATAGGTTATTTAGAATAGCACTATGCAACTGATTAGTCAAGCAAAATCTTACAGGATCATAATATGACCACTCCCGGAAAAGTCTTGATGATCTATACCGGTGGCACCATCGGGATGCTGCCGGCGGAGGAGGACAATCCCCTAAGCCCGTTGGTTCCGGCTAATTGGGACCGACTGAGGAGACAAGGCCCGGTGCTGCAGGAACTGCCCCTGCAGGTGGATCTACATCAGATGACCTTGATTGATTCGTCGGATATGGACCCGGACTACTGGGTGGCCATCGCTCAGGTGATCCGGGACCATTATGACGGCTATGACGGATTTGTCATCCTGCACGGCACCGACACCATGACCTACACGGCCACCGCCCTATCCTTCCTGCTGGAGAATCTGAGCCAGCCGGTTATCCTGACCGGATCCCAGTCGCCCCTGGGGCAGCCCCGGAGCGACGCGGTCCAAAACCTGGTCACCGCCCTGATGCTGGCCTCGCCCAGAACCTTTGACCTGGACCTGGTCCCGGAAGTGGCTATCTTCTTTCACAGCCTGTTGCTTCGGGGGAATCGGACGCGCAAAACCAGCTCCAGTCAATATGCCGGTTTCCGGTCACCCAACTTCACCCCCCTGGCCCGGGCCGGGGAACATATCCAATTCAACAAGCA
>JADFXK010000288.1 GCA_015233625.1 Deltaproteobacteria bacterium
AAATCAGGTCAGGGGACAATCTGCTTTCCTGCCCAACCTGGAGAGGTGGTGATAATATGAGTACCATCCTGATAATATTCTTATTGGTTATCCTTTTTGGCGGTGGCGGCGGATACTACTGGACGAGGCGGCGCCGTTAGGCGCCCAGATATGGGACGGTGGTCAATCGCCAGGATGAGAGTCTGGGCAATCATTAAAAAGAACTCGCGCCCCTGAGGACAGGTTATAATGATCCTCTTCTACAAGGGCGACTTTTCTTTCCAAGGATATGCGGCTCATATGACTGCATGGCCCCAATTTTCACGAGATCGTTATCGATCGCCCTTTAACGCCGGTTCAGAATAATGACCTGGTCGCTATCCGGTGCAAGCAAAAGAAAGTCTGGGCGGCTTCGTCATTTCCGGCAATCATCGCCCTTTAACTTTCTATGAGGAGAACTATGGGAATCAACAATTTCGTAGTTGATGAGACTGGAGGAACCGAGGCAGAGGTCCAGGGCTCGGGTAAGTCAACCGGCTTCGAGAATGTCAAGAATATTATTGCTGATAAGTTGCATAATGTGGCTGAGGCGCTAGGCGAAAAAGCGGCAGATCAGGACGCTCAATCCGGCAAGGCCCAGTACGGAAAGCAGGCATCCGAGTGGTTGGATCAATCATCCGAGTACGTTCGGCGATTCGATTACCATGAGCAGGTAGATGCCAGGATCCGAGAATATGTCAGACAGAGCCCTGGGCGCAGCCTCTTAATAGCCGGAGCCGTCGGCCTGATTATCGGAGCTATTTTGAGACGCAGGTAAGGAGGCGTTTTTTTCAATGAACAACAAAGTGGCAAACAAAGACCTTACAACACAACGCGAATCCTTGACTGATTTGTTGGGACAGCTCGCCAATAGCTCAGCCGCGGTGGTTCACGATGAAATTGAACTCGTGATCCAGGGAATTCGCGAAAAGCTGAGGGCTGTTCGCAGCGGAGTCTTAACAGTCGTGGTCGGAGCGGTCATCAGCTTTGCCGCATTCATGTCTCTTTGCGCCGCATTGATCATCGGACTCTCTTCTTATATGGCCCCCGTCATTGCCGCGCTTGTCACTGGATCGGCGCTGGCCATAATCGGTGTCGTCATTGTCTTCGTCGGCTACAAGCAGTTGAAGAAATCAAGCCTCAAAACCTAGAAGACAAGGCAAACACTGAAAAGGAGGACAATGAATGACTGAAAGAAAATCTCTAAGTAACCCAAAAGAAGCGGATGTCGAGCGCACTACCGAAGATATACGTCAGGATATAGCCAAAGGAGAAGATAACATTTCCCAGACAGTCCATAAAATCGACGAGCGGATCAAAGAAAAACTGGATTGGCGAGAATATGTCAAAGACTCTCCGTACTTGGCACTGGGGGCTGCCGCCGGCCTTGGCTATCTTGCCTCAAGGATGTTCATAACCCGCACCACTCCCATGGAGCGAATCATGGGTTCCATTGCCGAGGAAGTTCGCGACTCTCTCAGTGGCGTGCTGGCCGGGGCTGCCGGCCCCAGCTTGGTCAAGGTGGGCCTGCTGGGTATTGCCACGAAGGCTGCCGCCGGCTGGATAAGGAATGCAGCCTCGACAGATGTGACAAGTGGTGGCGCCGGGCCTCGACCGAAGACATGACGTGCTTCAACCATTAATCCAAGAGTGGATACGTAAAAATTGTTGAAATCAAGTGACAACCTTTAATTTTTATTTAGGAGGACAACATGAATGTCGAACACGGCAAAAAAGAGACCGCCAAACAGCAAATCGTAGAAAAAGTCGACAGCGCCGGGGCTGCTGCCCAGAACATCATGGAACGCGGCGCTGAGGTTTTCGAGCACGCGGAGCAGGCTGTAAGTGATGCCTATGATAAAACAGCCCAGACGGTAAGCGAAACTTATTCGCAGGCCAAGAGTTATGTTAACGAAAACCAGGGCAAGACAATTCTTCTCGCATTAGGGATAGGAGTAGGATTGGGGTTCATTTTGGGTGCAAGCTCACATCGCTCGCGTGGCGGCCGGTTTGCCCAACCCGTGGTCAACGCGCTTTCCGACATTGCTCTGGAGTTTTTCCGATAAACCATCATTGTCGGAGATGAGTACGGTAGTTAAGTCGGGTCGCCTGGTCTGTTTTTCGAGCAGCTTTATTCGCTTGGATCACAAGCTCCTCCTCTGTTGATGAAGTGCAACATTCGCCATCGATGAACCGCAACGCTTCTGTTGCATGCAACACTTTTCCTCTTCAAGTCCACAACTATCGATGGATCTTATCCTGCCATAATTGACTGTATATATAGGGCTAATTAAAAACGCGACGTATCTATATTTGTCTATTTGTCTGGCCTGGACTTTGCTTGAAAGGTCAGGACGGAGTGAAAATCTTCCGGCGATGGTAGTGCCATGTAAAGTGAAAACCGTTAAGGTTGGCGGTAGCGGAATCGAGCCCAATAGACCAAATAAGGAGTAGGGTATGAAGAAAACGAGCAAGAATTCAGTGCCCATGTACGGCATTGTTCCGGCATCGAAGATCATCGGCGAAACGGTGGTCAATAGACAGGATGAGAATGTGGGCAAGATCGACGAACTGGTGGTTGACGCCAAAAGGAACCGCATAGCTTACGCGGTGCTCTCCTTCGGCGGCTTCATGGGCATGGGTAACAAGCTGTTCGCCATGCCGTGGGAAGCCCTTGAGTTCTCCCCCACCAAGAACAAGCTCATCCTCAACGTGGACAAAGAGAGTTTGAAATCCGCTCCCGGGTTTGAGAAAGGCGATAAGTGGCCCGATTTTTCGGATCCCGCCTGGGGAGAGACTATCTACAAATACTACAACTACACCCCACCCTGGAGTGCGTAGGAACGACGATTCAGTATGAATCCGAGGTTGTCGGCTTATCCCTTCCCGGCAAGGATGAAACGGTAACGCTCGGCGGGCCTGTGATCTTGCAGACCATGGCTGAAGGAAAAGTGTAAGTAATTTTGCGAGAAACCAATAACAAGGAGGAAAACGAAATGAAAAGAAAAGCAATGGCGATGATGATTTGTCTGGCAATGGTTTTGATGATGGGGAATGCCTTTGCCCAACAGGCGCCGGTGGCCGGCACGTCCATCGGAGTTACATCGGAGGAATTGGTGACCGTGGCCAAGGGATGGAGTGCCAATAAGCAGATCATGGGGAAAGACGTTTATAACGACACCAATGAGAAGGTCGGCGTAGTGAGCGACCTCATCATTGCGCCGGACAAAGCCGTCTCCTACGCCATCGTCGGGGCTGGTGGCTTTCTCGGAATGGGCAAGAACGATGTGGCCATTCGTATAAATCAGTTCAAGATAGTTGATGGCAAGATTATTTTGCCGGGAGCTACCAAGGAAGTAATCAAGGCCATGCCTGCTTTCCAGTATGCTAAGTAGGAAGGACGGATCGCTGCTGCCGGGCGGCATCCCTAAGGTTAATTGAGTAAAAAGCAGTAATTGTCCTCAAATCCAGTTGGCGTAATATTTCGACAAGATACACTAAAATAAAGGCAGCCAAGATAGGAGTGAGAAGTCCTTAACTTTGGCAATTATTTTTCTTGATTTGGTGGAACCTCAACATGCACAGGCTATAATCAAAAACAATTCATAAAGGAGAAGAGAATGAAGAAATATCTATGGCTTATCGGTGCAATTGTAATTCTAATTGGTTTTCATTATCCTGTATTAGCCGAGAATATTCCTGGTCAAGTATTTGCATCTGATACGGAAAAAGACAAACAGGAAGTTGACAGGGAGAAAGAAAAAGCCAAACAGGACGTTGATAGGGAAAAAGAAAAAGCCAAACAGGACGTTGACCGGGAGAAGGAAAAGGCCAAACAGGACCTTGATAGGGAAAAGGGTAAATGAGAATGAAAGCCATATAACCTGTCATTCAAGCGGACGTGGCTATCACCACGCCGCTTAATCCTGTGTTAGATCGGCACAGGTTGACCAGAGTTGATCTGGTTCTCCCACAAGCTCCTGAGGATGGTATTTAGGGGCATCCTCTTATCGTGGTTATTTGTAACATGTTTACCGAAATGATTGCTCTCTGCAGACCTGGTTTTTTCTGGAAATATGAATCCGAGGTTGCCGGCTTAATCCTTCCCGGCATGGATGAAACGGGAACGCTCGGGGGGCTGTGATCTTGCAGACCCATGGCTGATGGAGAAGTGTAAATAAGTTTGATAGAAAATAATAACAAGGAGGAAGACAAAATGAAACGAAAAGTAATGGCGATGATGATTTGTCTGGCAATGGTTTTGATGATGGGGAATGCCTTTGCCCAACAGGTGCCGGTGGCTGGCACGTCCATCGGAGTTTCAGCGGAGGAACTGGTGACCGTGGCCAAGGGGTGGAGCGCCAGTAAGCAGATTATCGGGAAAGACGTCTATAACGACAAAGATGAGAAGGTCGGCGTAGTGGACGACCTCATCATTGCACCAGACAAAGCCGTCTCCTACGCCATCATCGGGGCGGGTGGCTTTCTCGGAATGGGCAAGAAAGATGTGGCCATTCTCGTAAATCAGTTCAAGATAGTGGATGGTAAGATCTCTTTGCCGGGAGCCACCAAGGAAGTAGTTAAGGCCATGCCCACTTTCCAGTATGCTAAGTAGGAAGGCCGGATCGCTGCAGCCGGGCAGCATTCCAAAGGTGAATTGATCAAAAAGCAGCAGTTGCCATCAAATGTCGTTGGCTTAAGATATCGGGGAGATGTGGACAAACTTCAAATCCCCCTCCTTTTTTATCGAGGGGGATTCCCCATGTAAGCGGCGCCTGACACCGTTCCGTCCGGGCCGGTTAATTCGGACAGACATTAATTAGGCCATTCAACTGCGTTCCTCGCGTGCAATGGTGTGTGTGAATTGCGGGTCGTAAACTCGGCCGTATTGCGGATACCGCACACTTGGAGGTTCCTCATGAGACCGACAAAGTCCTCCTCTTGGTTTACCAGATTCGCCAAAATAACGTCTCGAGCGACGGGCCGCCCCGCAGCGTTTATGATGGCGGTGGCGGTCATCGTCGTGTGGGTCCTGACCGGCCCTCTCTTCCACTTCAGTGACACCTGGCAGCTCGTGATCAACACCGGGACCACGATCATCACGTTCTTGATGGTCTTCCTGATTCAGAATACACAGAACCGCGATTCCGAGGCGCTGCAAGTCAAGCTGGATGAGATCATCCGCGCCATTGACGGTGCGCATAATGGGCTCTTGGACTTGGAGGAGTTGGAGGATCACGAACTCGATCGCATTCGTTCGAATTACTCGAATTTGGCCAAGAAAGCCCGGGAGGAACTCCGACAAGGTATGAAGGATACCGGCCGTCCCGATACGGATGAATAGGATTTGGCCAAAGTGTCCATCATAGGGGAAGAGTATGTTTGTCTGGAGTTGAGGGCAAACCGTTCCTATGACGGCCGGCGAGGACAGTCTCCAGTGTCGAAATTTGGTGGTCAAGTCATGACGGACTCTTAATGCCTGGAATCTATAAGTGACATATGAGTTGATGTGCCCATATTTGTTGAAAAGTTATCCTTTAGCCGTCCGATGGTCATAACTTAACCTGTTAAGTGGAGA
>JADFXK010000289.1 GCA_015233625.1 Deltaproteobacteria bacterium
GGATGGATTGCGTTTGGGAGCCTGGCGACCGTTAACCGTCGATAGGGATGGGATCTCTGCCATCGCCGAGAAGATTAGGCCCCAAATCTGAGATGTGCGGCGTTAGGGGAAATGTGGTTCCTTCAGCCGTAAATAGCTCTTCAAGACTATGACGTTTTTTGGTTGCCTGCTGTTTTCAACGAGTGGCGGGCAATCGACATCGGACTTTCCAATTTGGCCATTATGCCGGTGTCGAGTATCCGTCCTCAGGATATCCTGTACGACACTGATGAAAAGGGGCACCTCGCATGAAGAAACGTCTAACGGTTATCTTCCTGACAGTCGTTCTGATTGTCGCCCTGGCCGCAGGTTGCGCGACCAAGATGGAATCGGGCGCGGCCATCGGAACCGGTGCCGGGGCTATTGCCGGTCAGATCATCGGCGCATCGACCGGGGCTACTCTTATTGGGGCGGGCGCAGGGGCCCTGGTTGGTGGTGTTGTCGGTCATATCCTGGATGAAGAAGATAAGAAGAAGGCGGCTGAGGAACGACAAAATCAGTCCAAAGCCAAGAGTAAATCACAGCCGCTGCCGTACGGATAGTGCGAATAAAATTTGACGCGCCCGGTGATCGGCTTCTAGCGTTCAGCAAAACGATTACAACCAGTGGTTGGTGTTCTCGATGCAACAGCCGAGGTGGTGGAGAGAAGTCGCTGACTTGCTGTTCTTCGCCGCAGGCTGCGTGGTTACCAAAATTGTTCTCACCGCTTTGGTGAAACGGTTTACCCAGTCGTCATGGGACTGCTCAGAGGACAAAAGGCCATGTCAATCTTGGGATTTCTGAAACGCAGGGGCGAGAACAAGTATATTGACAAAGCAGAGATTCGTGATGTTTTGTCAAAGCTTCTGACCAGTGTCCGAATGAAATTCAAGAATATTGCCACACCCTCGCCGGAGCCCACAGCCTTTGTTGAGGGATTTGATAAGAACGACAGGGTGTTGTTGAAAACAGATTATCCCATAGTGCAAGGCACGGAAGTCGACATATCTTTTTTTCGACTGGATCAGAGTGGCAAGAGAGTTCCCAATATATTGAGTCTGGTGATTGATGCCCACGAAGGTGAGCTTTATTACGCTAGAATTGACGGTCCTCTTCGGTTAGGGGATCTGAGGGCGGACTACCGTTTGCCGGTTGGAGACAACCAATACTATTGGTCCAGGGTTAGGCTGCTGTTTGACGGCAAGCCATTGAGACTTGTTGATGTATCAGGCGGTGGTGCCTGCTTCGAGACGAAGACCCTTCTCTTTGAAAAATCTGAAACGATCAGAGTCGTCTTGAGCATGTCAAACGAGGTGTTCAATCTGGCCGCGACCGTTCTTAAGGCAGATTTATACCGAGGAGTCCGAACCGTTCACCTCAGGTTTGATCATAAGATCGCAAATGTCAGGGATAAAATCGACGCCCTCATTTTCGAGCTGCAACGCCAGAAGTATGCCGAGGAAAAGGGTTATAGTTCCTCCGCCGGGATATTGGAGAAAAAAGACATCCTCCAGCCACTTCCCACGTCTGAGGTGGCGTCACCCGACAGGGAATAATCAGAATGGTTTGGCTGAGCGGCCTTTGCCATGAATAAGCTTCACTGGGATTTCCTGTCTATGCGGGTTTTGCATATTTACAAAGACTACTTTCCGGTGGTGGGTGGCATTGAGAATCACCTGCGGCAATTGGCCGAGGGGCTCGTCAGGCGAGGGATAGAAACAACTGTTCTGGTGACCTCCGCGGGCCCGTTCACTGAACGGTTCACCTTAAATGGAGTGAGCGTCATCAAGGCCGGCCGTCTGATTTCATTGGCCTCAACCCCGGTCAGTTTAGCCCTGCCGTTCATCTTAAAGAACCTCTCCGTGGATTTGGTTCATCTGCATTTTCCTTATCCAGTGGGTGAGATCTCACGCTGGCTTATCAAGCCCGGCATTCCGGCGGTAATGACCTATCACAGCGATGTGGTCCGGCAAAAGCACATTCTGAGAGTTTACCACCAGCTACTTCTTAAGAACCTTTTCGACATGACGGCCGTAGTGGCCACTTCCCACCGCTATGTTCAAACCTCCCCGTATCTTCGGCTGGTTAAAGACAGAGTCAAAGTCATTCCCCTGGGTGTCGATCCTTCCCGTTTTCAGCCGGTATCATCTGACTTGATCAAGACCATCAGAGGCGAGGGCAGGTTGCCGCTAATCTTATTTGTCGGCAAGCTAAGATACTACAAAGGTATTTCGGTTTTGCTGCGGGCAATGGTCAGGTCTTCCGGGCGATTGATCATAGTTGGAGAAGGGCCCATGGAAGAAAGTATTCACGCCGACATTGCCGCCTTGGGGTTGTCGGATCGGGTCACCCTGATCGGGCAGATTAATGACGACCTGCTTCGGGCTTATTTCCAGGCTTGTGATATGTTTGTACTTCCATCGGTGTTGCGGAGTGAAGCCTTTGGGCTGGTCCTTTTAGAGGCGATGGCCTGTGGAAAACCTGTGATCAGCACTGAGCTGGATACCGGCACTTCTGAAGTTAACCTTCATAATCTCACCGGATTGGTGGTTCCTCCCAACGACCCCGAAGGCTTGAGCGCAGCCATAAACAACCTGGCCGGCCATGACAACTTGCGGGAGCGCTTGGGCCGGGCCGGCCGGCAGCGAGTATTGGAGAACTATACCTCTGACCGGATGATCGGCCAGACGGTTGCGTTGTATGAAGAAGTGACTCAAAGACAGGTTAACTGCTCGAATAAAAGAATATTGTCAGAGCCATGAAGTAACCGGTGCCTCATTCGATATATTTTTCTTGACCATAGCAGGGTCTTGCATTATATTCTATAGATTAATCGGACCCTGGTCCTGGTGATATTACATCATGAAATATCCCGTTCACTGGTGTTGACCGTATGTACTCGTAATTGGCCTTGACGGTGGGAGGAATCAATCTAGCCCGTCGGAGAGGCCTAAAGTAACGCCCGGGACAAACCCGCTTTATAAGGAGATCGAATTGATGAGACTGGTCACCAGATCGGATTTTGATGGGATGGTCTGCGCGGTATTGCTCAAAGAGATCGGACTGATAGACGAATATAAGTTTGTTCATCCCAAGGATGTCCAGGACGGCTTGGTGGTCGCGACTAAGAATGATGTGCTGGCTAATATCCCATATGTGGCGGGTTGCGGGTTGTGGTTCGATCATCATTCCAGTGAAACGGAAAGGTTTGGTTTTGATCTGGAGTACCAGGGTCTGTCCCGGCCCGCTCCAAGCTGTGCCCGGGTGATCTGGGAATATTATGGGGGTCACAAGTCCTTTTCCGAGAGTCTTGACCCATTGCTGGTCGCGGTTGACAAAAGCGACAGCGGTAATCTTACAGCAGAAGAGATTTCCAACCCTAAGGGATGGATTTTGTTAAGCTTTATAATGGATCCGCGGACAGGTCTCGGTCGCTATAAAGACTACCGGGTGGGCAATTACCGGTTACTGGAAGATATGATTGAATACTGTCGGACTAAGTCGCCGGAGGAAATTCTGGACCTCCCCGACGTCCAGGAACGAGTCGCCCGATACTATCAACAAGACAAACTGTTTCGGGAGATGTTGAAGAATAACTCGAAAACCTATGGCAACGTGTTGGTGCTGGATTTGAGAAACCAGGAGGAGATTTATACCGGTAACAGGTTCACCATTTACACGATGTTTCCTCAAAGCAACATAAGTATTCAAGTGATGTGGGGGTTTCGTCGGCAAAATATCGTTTTTGCCTGTGGTTACAGCATCATCAACCGCACGTCTAAAACCGACGTAGGTAGCTTGATGCTGAAATACGGCGGTGGTGGACACAAGCAAGTGGGTACTTGCCAGGTCGCCCCGAACGAGGCCGAGAGAGTTCTCCAGGAACTCATTGACCAGATGAATGCTGACGGGTAAGCATAGGCCCGGCTGGATAGATCACGGCAAGAAACCAAAAACCCCAGAAATTGGGGTTTTGCCTTTTGGGGGTTATTGTCCGGCCTCTGGAGGTGTCTTTAGTAATCTAGGCCACACCACCCATCGCGACCATGTCTTCCTCTTTCAACACCCTGTCGATTTCCAAGAGTATTTTTACCCCGCCCTCAGTTTTGGCCATTCCTAAAATATAATCGGTATTTAATTTGGCCCCGAATGTCGGAGTATCTTCGATTTCGGATCCTTTTATGTTGATCACTTCCGAAACCGAATCTACCACAATGCCCATGATAATAGCGCCGGACTCCATTTTGACTTCCACCACAATAATGCATGTCCGGTCGGTATAGCCGATGGGGTCCATGCCGAACTTTAGTCTGAGATCAATAACCGGGATGACCTTTCCGCGCAGGTTGATCACGCCCTTAACAAAGCCGGGGGTCTGGGGTACGGTAGTAATGGGCATCATTCCGATGATTTCTTTGACTTTCAATATGCCGATCCCATATTCTTCGTTGGCCAGGCTGAAGGTGAGATACTTCCCTTCTCGAACGGCGGCTTCGCCGGCTACCTGACTTTCCACGTGAGCAGCTTTGGACATGATGGTTCTCTCCTGTATTCGTTTGAGGTTATGGCTTTCATACTGTTTGAATGCTTCAGTGGTTCCGGTTCAACCAGGTAGTCGATCCGACTGTTTGGGTCTAATAAACAACAAAATTGAGTATTGCCCAAATAAGCATTGTAATATACTAATCATCCAGCATTTCTTTGATCATCCTGCCGATTTTCTCCAGTTGGATCGGTTTTTCGATCAGGCGATCTATGTCCGTCCCCTTTAAGTCATGATTAAGATAACCCGTCATCAGGATCACCTTCATCCCCGGGTAATGGGATTTGAGGACACTAACCGCCGTCAATCCATCCACGACAGGCATCCTGATATCTAACAAGGCTAGTTCTATACGGGTACCTTGCCGGTTGATGATGTCCAGAACCTCACGGCCGTTAAATGCCACCAACACATTGAAGCCTAATTCACTGAGGTACTCTTTGACCATTTCAACTATTATCTTTTCGTCGTCTGCGACTAAGATGGTTTTTACTTTTGGTGACCCTGGCGATGAATCTTCCATCGAATAGTACTCCCGCAATTCTTTCATAGCACCGCCTGAACTGCAGCGGGGCTGTAGGTGGTTTTATGCTTTGAACGGGTATAATTGACGCTTTTGGAGGTGCCTATCGCTGTCGGACTAACTCCCGTTCCATGCCGGCGCCTGGCGGAACCTGGGGTTGGGGTCGAAAAGGGACGATTATGACCGTTCGAGATATCGGATCCTGGTGGATTTTGATGAGTATATCACAAAAAAGCTACTATAAAATACCATGTTGTCCTGAGCCGGAAGTGTCGGCCGGGTTGCGGGTGGAAATAGAGGAACGAACGGCGCCGCTTACTCCAACCCCTCGGGCCCCCAAAGTGTTCTTGGGCCGGAGGACCAAACGGGTGATAAGGTAGTGATTCTGTTCTTTTTACTAGTTCAGGTTCCGGCTTTGAACCGGCAGGCGTCATTTGATTATAGCCGCGAACGGAATGATTTGCAAGTTTGATTCAG
>JADFXK010000028.1 GCA_015233625.1 Deltaproteobacteria bacterium
CCCCACCGGAATTAACCGGCAGGGCTTAGGGTCTGTGAGGCTGAGAGGTTCAAATTGTAGTCTCGACGCTATGGTTCACGGGGCACAGACCAGTTGCGTCTTTCAATTCAAGTCGCCGATGGTCACAACAGACGCCTGGGCTGAAATGGCAACCCCGTTCATCGTCCACAGATAGACTTCGCCTGAGACCGCATGCCGCCACAGGATATCGGCAGCTTTATCTCCGTTGAAATCACCGATTCCTTGAATCTTCCAGTTCAGATCACCCACAATTACAACAGACGCCTGAACAGAAATGGCCAAGCCGCGTAAAGTGTACTCGGCGGCCCTGATGGGCCGAACAATCCCTTTGGTCAATCCCTATTTTTTCTTGCCTAATCGGGTATGGTGGGGTAGTATTTTAGGTTTATACCGAGTTGTATGGCAGAAGGCGAATGATTTATTCGGCACCTCAAGTCGCCGGAAAAGGAGAAAGTGAGGAGGAGTATGGCGCAAATGGACATTCTTGAGGCCCATCAATCCATTCTGGACGCGATTGGTGAGGAAAAGGCATCGGAGCTTTTCTCGGCCTTGGAATCAAGTGACGAACGGAAGTTCAATGGACTCATGGTGACGTTGGAAATAGAGCAAAAAAAACAAGTTATGCAGGCGATTAGGGCTATTTTGGAACTGCAGAACGCAACGTGATGATATTAGAGTATGACCTGAGTTCGACGAGTTCACCGATACATGACAAGATAACGGTGTGTGAACAAGATTTAGAGGATTAAAGAGTTTGACAATATGAAACCGGATGACGGATGGAGTGACTATCCCGTTCATCATGAAGATCCCGAAAATCATGTTCAAAATAGGGGAGAGGGTAATGAAATTAGGTATTGTGGGATTGAATCAATCTGGTAAAACGACCATCTTTAACGCCTTGACGCAGCGGACGGGCGAGTCGGCTCCTCCAGGAGGTCACGCCGTCCCGGTGTTGGGGGTGGTTCCGGTGCCCGATCCCCGGGTGGACTGGTTGAGTCATTTGTATAAACCCGTAAAGACGACTTATGCCCAGGTGACCTATTTGGATCTCCAGGGCATCCCGGGAGCGGCCGAGACTAAGCAAGAATACATTGCCCTGCTCTTGAATCATATGCGGCCGATGGATGCTTTTCTGATGGTCGTCCGGAATTTCGCCAGTCCCGTGTCTGGGGCGGCCCAGGTGGACCGGGATTTCCATGAACTGGAGGATGAATTTGTCTTAGCTGATCTGGGCACGGTGGAAAAGCGATTGGAGCGACTGGCCCTGGATCAAAAGAAGGGCAAGAAGATGCCCCCGGTGGAGACAGAACTCCTGGAATCCGCGGCGGTCCTGCTGAACGAAGGCAAACCGTTGCGGTCTAAGCCGGCCTTTGCCGCCGCGCCGGAACTCCGGGGCTACACCTTTTTATCAGCCAAACCCCTGCTAGTGGTCATCAATAACGATGACGAAGATCCCGATCTGCCGCAGATATCATTTGATCCCGTGGAGGCCATGGTGGTCCGGGGAAAGCTGGAAATGGAACTGACCCAGTTGCCGGAAGAAGAGGCGGCCTCTTTTCGGGAGGACTTCGGCATTCAGGAATCGGCCGTGCAGCGGGTGATTGAACGATCCTTTTCCTTGTTAAGCCTGATAACATTCCTGACCGTGGGCGAGGATGAAGTCAAGGCCTGGCACATCAAAAAGGATACCCTGGCCTTGGATTCGGCCGGCCAGATCCATTCGGATATCCAGAAGGGCTTTATCCGGGCCGAGGTGGTGGCCTGTGAGGATTTACGCCGGGCCGGTGATTATCCCGCGGCTCGCAAACTCGGCCTGGTCCGGTTGGAGGGCAAAACCTATCCGGTGCAGGACGGGGATATTATCAATTTCAGGTTTAATGTCTAACGCGGATTGATTTCAGATAGTTTGGCACTCGCCTCATACCTG
This sequence comes from Deltaproteobacteria bacterium, assembly GCA_015233625.1. Taxonomy (GTDB): domain Bacteria; phylum Desulfobacterota; class JADFXK01; order JADFXK01; family JADFXK01; genus JADFXK01. Next base: position 1,952 of record JADFXK010000028.1, read on the forward strand.
AAAGCTAAATCTGATGACTACAGTCGCCATGAGTAATGATGCCACAAAATTTTTCGAGCAGAAGAATAGAGATAAACTCCGCTGGGATATGGACCCATGCTCTCAGGCGGGATTCGACGATATCAGCGGCCTCAAACTCAAAGCTTTCCTAAAAGGCTGCGGCCTCAAGCATGACAACATCCCCAATGCTCTCGAAAAGTTAAATCTGGTCAAGGATGGCAAGCTCCTGAATACCGCCGTACTTTGCTTTGCCAAAAAACCGGAGAAATTTTTCCCCAACGCCCGCCTGCGCTGTGCAGTTTTCGGCGCCACCGATACTACCGTTACCCTGGACATGAAGGATTTTTATGGAGATGTCTTCACCCTAATCCGCCAGGCAGATGAGTACATCCTTGAACATATTAACATCGGTATGCGGGTGGAGGGACTTCTGCGCGTGGATGTCCCCGAGATCAACCGTGAGGCATTTCGTGAAGCGATTATCAATGCCTTCTGTCACCGGGATTACCGAGAATACGACTCGGTCAATATCGCCATCTTTAAGGATCGGGTGGAGATCAGGAATCCCGGCCGACTTTATGGCGGGCTGACGATGACCATGATCAGGGAAAAGATGGTCTCTGTCAGGCGTAATGAACTCTTGGCGGAGCTGTTTCACCGGGTTCACTTCATCGAAAAATGGGGACGCGGGGTCAGAATGATCCTGGAGCGGGAGCCGGAAACCGAGTTTGAGGATGTGGGGGGCCTGTTTATTGCCACTTTCAAGCGGAAAATCGTCGAGTCTTCACCTGAAGATCTTCCAGGGCCCCCCGCTCAAATAGGTTCCCAGAAAGGTTCCCAGAAAATTATTGAACTAATCAAAGAAAATTCCAGGATAACCATTAAGGAGTTGGCTGAATCGCAGGGTATATCCGATAGAGCCGTAAAAATGAATCTGGCCAAACTCAAAGCCCAAGGCATTCTCAAACGAATCGGACCGGATCGAGGCGGGCATTGGGAAATCGAGGACAACAAATTACCTTAAGCCCAAAGATGAGCGTCTTCACCGCTTCGAGCGGAGCTAAACGAATTCTGGAAATAGACACAGGTGACCCGGACAGGAAAACGAGAGGACCCAGAGATTTCTTACTCTCTGGGTCCTTTGCGTTATGCTTGTTCAAGAATGGTTAGTAGCTGTCTGGTTATCCGAGCACAGAGCCGATGTGGATAATCAGGGTTCGTTCTTGTCAATGACTTTGACTCCCGGCGGAGGCGTAAAGTCGAACAGCGAGGCGGCGACTTCCGGCTTCAGTTGCGTCCCGCTAAACCGAAAATCGGTGATCTGTCCCATAATATTGATGATACTGAACCGGACCAGATGAAAGTCTTCTTTGGAGATCCAGGCCGTAATGCTATCGATGTTTTCGCTTTCTTTGCGAGAAGTCATATTCACTTCAAAGAGACCGGGGTCGGAGTTATTGAGCTTTAGCTTAAATGAAGCCTCCATGTTGCCCAGGCCGGAAAAAAAGTCGGTAATCGGCTTGACTTGATCTAAATAAGTCCCGGCCGGATACCGGTTGACCACCCGGTCCTCCTCCAGGTACCACCAGATGGTCCGGGTATTGGCCACCAGAAGTTCCTGCCGGGGTTTGGTCTGGTCCAGCCGGAGATTGCTCGGCCGCTTAAAGGTGATTGTCCCGGTTGATTGCTGCGACACCGACCGACTGGGTGTCATGCCGGCCACGGCCGGGCTCTTGGATTCCCGGACATAGCTCGCGGTAAATCCCTGGTAATCCCGGTAGGCTTGCTCCATTTTGGACAGGACCTCAGCCGCGGTCACGGCCCAGGCCGAGGAAGCCAGGCCGCAAAGAATGAAAATAGATAACAACGGAGTGATAAAACGCTTTTTAATCATTGCTGTGTCTTCCTTCTGGTTGGCAGGTGGCGCCATCCGAATCCGGTGTCGCCGGCCTAAAGTTGGCAAAATGATGGACTGTTAGTATCAATGGCCATGATTTAATCCGCAGATTGCGCCGAGTTGCGCGGATAAAAAAACTAATGACCGCAGGTGCCTGTGGAACTCATCCATCTGCGTTCATCTACGCCATCTGCGGATATATTCTTGTCTCTCGATTAATGAAGCCCGTCGAACTCAGGTGAACTATAGGGCGAACCTGTCACCTTGTCAATAGCCATTCCGGAATCGGTCCTAGGGCCGAGGGTTCACAACCGGTTGGCCAAGACTTCCCTGGCTTTGACCCCATCCGAGGGGCCGACCACGCCCTCCTTCTCCATCACTTCGATCATCCGGGCCGCTCGATTGTATCCCACCCGCAACCGTCTTTGGATCATAGAAATGGACGCCTGGCGGGTTTCGGTCACAATGGCCACAGCCTCATCGTACTTTTCATCATATTCCTCAGCTTGGGCCTCGGCCGAATCTGTTTCTCTAACCTGCAGCACGGTCTGGTCATAGGCGGGTTGGCCTTGTGCTTTTAAGCAATCAACCACCCGCTTCACTTCTACCTCGGAAACGAAGGCCCCGTGAATCCGGGTGATCTTGGACACCCCCGGCGGCAAAAAGAGCATATCGCCCATGCCCAACAGATTTTCCGCGCCCATGGTGTCCAGAATTGTCCGGGAATCCACCTTGGAAGAGACCTGGAAAGAGATCCGGGTGGGGAAATTGGCCTTGATGATCCCGGTCAAGACGTCCACTGAAGGGCGCTGAGTCGCCAGAATGAGATGGATCCCGGCTGCTCGGGCCATTTGAGCCAGCCGGGTGATAGCCTCCTCCACATCTTTGGAGCTGACCATCATCAAGTCGGCCAATTCGTCGATAATTATGACGATGAAGGGCAGCTTTTCATATAATTGGACATCGGCCACGGATTCGGTCTCGACTTCTGTCTTGGCTAGTCCGGCCGCCATGGCGGTCTCGCCGGAGGCCTCGATTTGCTCGGAAAGCACGTCCGGGGTCTCTTCCAGGGCCGGGGCGGATGGCAATTCGCCCTTCTCCACTTTGCGATTATAAGAGGTGATGTTGCGGACCCCGGTTTGGGCCAACAATTCATACCGCCGTTCCATTTCGGCTACCGCCCATTTCAGGGCCAGGTGGGCCTTCTTGGCATCCACCACCACGGGGTGGAGCAAATGGGGAATCCCCTCATAAATCGACAACTCTATCCGCTTCGGATCAACCATCAAGAAGCGGACTTCATCCGGGGTGGCATTGTACAGGATGCTGACAATCAAGGCATTCAGGCAGACACTCTTGCCGCTGCCGGTGGCTCCGGCGATGAGCAGGTGGGGCATCTTGGCCAGATCCGCCACTGTGGGGGCTCCGATGATGTCCTTACCCAGAGCGATGGTTAATCGAGATCTGGCTCCGGTAAAGGCCTCGTCCAGAAGAATCTCTTTCAGCCCCACGACTTCCCGCTGGTTATTGGGAATTTCTATCCCGATGACCGATTTTCCGGGGATGGGCGCCACAATCCGGACGCTGGTCGCCCGGAGGGCCAGGGCCAGGTCGTCGGCCAGTCCGGACACCCGGCTGATTTTGATTCCCGGGGCCGGCGAGAACTCGTACATGGTGATCACCGGACCAGGGGTGACTTCAACTACCTGACCATGGACGCCGAAATCTTTAAGCTTTTGCTCCAGAAGCCGGGAGTTCATCAGTAAACTATCCCGGTCCACAGTCACCTGAGTATTATCCGGCATGTCCAGGAGGGTCAGAGCGGGGACGGTAAACTGGCCGGTGCTTTTTACAAAGTCGAATTTCTCCTGGTGTTCCGGAGGGCGCTTCTTTATCTCCCTCCGGAGCGGTTCCACAATGGTCGGGGCGGAAAACTCCCGCCGAAGCGGCTCCACAATGGTTGGGGCGGAAAACGGCTCCACGATCTCCGGGTTAGCAATTTCCTCTACCCGGGATTTTTCCCGGCGCTCCCGCTTGATCTTTCGCTCTCGTTCCTTGATCCGGTTGGTTTTAATCTGCTCCACCCGGACTGCCACCGCCGTCGAGGTCGCCGCGGCCAGGCCGATCAAAGAAATCCGGGTGCCGATGATGAATGACACGATCAAGACCAGGCCCAAGACCAGAAAAGTCCCCAGCCGGTTAATATACCCGACCATGACGCGGGAAATACCTTCCCCGACCACTCCGCCGGAGATCAATTTCTGACCCAAAATGGTGATGTCTTTCCCGAACAGAGCCATGATCCCCGCCGTGGACAAGACCATCAACATAAGGGCCGCACTACTGGCCAGCGGCCTGGTCAGGCGCCGATTAAAAAAGAAACGGATGGAGAGCAGCAGCAGCACCACGGGTAGCCAGAAGGCGCCCAATCCGATCAGCGAAAGTAACCCCCAGGACAAAGATGCCCCGACCGAGCCTAACAAGTTGTGGACCGTGGCCACGGCTGCCCGGGAGGAAAACAACGACGGGTCATTGGGATGGAAGGTGGCTAGGCTAACGGCCGTAAAGACGGTCAAGCCCAGGAGAAAAAGTCCCATCACCTCCGGAAATAGCTCTCTTTGTGTTTCGTTTTGGCTCATGCTTCTATTCGTGCTTTCATTCTGGCTAAGGTTTGAACCAACCCCGTGATCTCTGGTCATCAGATCCCGCGCCTTTCCATCTGATCGTATAGTAGGCGGTAAATTTCAAAATGTCAATATCGTGTCGGTGGCCTATCCGAATTGATTTGAGATTGGGGGATCATGGGCGGCACAATAGAGCCGTATTCAAGGCCGGGCCGGTTTCGTGGCCACTGATTTTCAGTGAAGAAACGGACGATACGGCACTCGCGGCAAGGTTGCGTAACATTCCGGCCAGGACCATGCCGGGTCAATATAAACTGATGCCTTTATTCTTGACTTCTGAAGAGCAATTATATAGCGTACAGGTAGGTAGACGAGATTTCTGCCACAGCTAGTAGTGATACTACCCAGGTCATAGAATTTTCCGAAAGAGTTTAGCTGGGCTTACTCAGTGTGGATGGTTATTCGTCATCCCGACGGAAATCGCTTCTAACCGATTTAAATGTATACCAATCAAATGGTGCAAGTAACTAACCCATGGCCGCGCAGAGGTACAAGAACTTGGCGAAACAACAGAAACGTTGGGTTTATGTTCCCCCCCGACCGAAAAAACCAGCCGTGCCGGAACGACTCAAAGTAGACGTGAAAGCCAAAGCCGATATTATTGTCGAAAGTATTTTGAAACCGCAATATATCAAGCCGGCGCCCCAAAATACCGACTGGAACTATCTGGTGGATATCTTCACCAAGTGGTATCGGAGTTACTTCTACTTTTGTGGCAAATACTGTTCACCGGGACCAAATGCCATGGTCCCGTATTTTGAAACCAGGTTTGCCCGGATGGAATATACAGGGAATGATTGTTTCAGTCTGGCCTATATGCGTCATACGGAACAATGGTTTGAGATACAAGCAGGACTGTCTATTGATGAGAGCCTGGCTAGGATCAAAATCGACCCATTGCTTCAACCCTAACGGGGTTTGTGACTGAAGAGTCAGCCCAAAATAAATTGTTTCTTGATCATCAAAGAAACGGCAAGTTCAAAATCAGGCGGTCTTGCTGGAGAGGATTTCTTCTTCTGCACGACAATACAATAAAGTCTGTTTTATTAGTAGGTTATCACTATGAGCTCACCTTGTAAAATTCTGGTTACCGGTGATTATGGCTTTGACTACAACCTCTACCTCGACAGCACGGGAAGCAATCAGCTCTCTGACAGCCGCCCAGCCAGATTGAAGGTCAGCCTCGGAGGAGCCGGAATCATTCACAGCCTTCTGAGGGCCGTTGCCAAAAAACTGGCCGGGTCTCCGGATTCTTTAAAGGTCGGCTTGGCCCTCAACTCCGCTGAAAAAAAAATAGAAGCCCCGCCCACAGCCGGACTCTGGGAACCTCAACCTCTGGGTAAGCTGGCCGAAGGGGCCGGCGACGAGAAGGTCTGGCGGCTGAAGCAATCCCTCAGCCTGCGTGGCGCAGTCGGCCTTCTGGGAAACACCGGCGGTATCCTGCCCAAAGGCGCTAGTGATGATTTCGCTCCAGACATTTTGGTGGTGGAAGACGATGCAGCCGGATTTCGTTTAGATACCCCTCGCTGGCATCCGGCCTTATCGGCGCCCACTAACCCGCGGCAGTGGACTATCCTGAAGATGACCGCCCCACTATGCCAGGGTGATCTGTGGCGGCATCTGACATCCGAAAACAACATAGCCGACCGGTTGGTGGTGGTGCTTTCGGTCGACCATATACGGCGGGAGGATGTCCGGATCAGCAAAGGCATCTCCTGGGAACGCACAGTGGTGGATCTGGTCCGCAAGCTCACAGGCAGCCCAGCCTTGCCCGGCCTGATGCGCGCCAAACATGTCATCGTCACGTTGGACGGTGATGGGGCCTTGTGGATGTGCCGTTCGGATCAGAATGAATTGAGTTTTCGCCTTTTCTTTGATCGGCAGCATTTAGAAGAGGAATGGACAGAACAGGCCGACATCCGGGGTAACGCATACGGCCTTATGTCTTGCTTTACTGCCGCCCTGGCGGCCTGCCTGGCCGTATCACCTGAACGGCAAACACCGCAGAGCATTGGGTTCGGCCTGACGTCCGGCATTGTCCTCGGCCTACAGTTGATGCGATTCTTGAAGGTGGTGGGGCATGGACGGAGAGACGGTGAGAAGCCGACATTCTTGTTCAAAGACATGGCCGAGGCTATCGTTTTTGACCCGAGCCATCAGCCATCAAGGAAACGGCCATCGGGGAGGATTGAGACGAAATTGGCCCTGGCCTGCCGGGAACTCTGGCAATTCGCCCAGACCGACATCCCCTACAATGAACTGGAGAGCGAGCAGACATTGCCCCACTGGCATATTCTGGCGGGAAACCAACCTGGCTCTGAGTCGCAAGAGAATGAGCCACTCTACGGGATAGCCAAACGGGTAGCGATTTTTGGTCCCGAGGCGCGCATTGAGGCCCCGATGGCCAGGTTCGGCGAGCTTCGGACGCTTGACCGGAATGAAATCGAGGCCCTTAACAACATCAAATTCCTCATCAAGGCTTACCGCCATCCGAATGATGAACACAAACCCCTGTCCCTGGCCGTGTTTGGGCCGCCAGGAGCCGGGAAATCATTCGGAATTAAACAAATCGCCTTGGAGGTCCTGGGAAAAAAGACACCGTTCCTCGAATTCAACCTATCCCAGTTCAAAGACGTCGACGACCTGATCGGAGCCTTCCATCAGGTCCGGGACAAGGTCCTGGAAGGGCATCTGCCCGTCATATTCTGGGACGAGTTCGACTCCCAAAATTACCGATGGCTCCAGTATTTGCTGGCTCCGATGCAGGACGGTAGGTTCCAGGAAGGACAGATTACGCACCCTATCGGCAAATGCATCTTTGTGTTTGCTGGGGCCACCAGCTACACTATGGAAGACTTTGGGCCGGCGAAACCACGCGAGCAGGACGCAGCAGGAGTCGAGGCCTGGGATAAATTTAAGCTTTGCAAGGGGCCTGATTTCAAGAGCCGGCTTCATGGTTACATCAACGTTCTGGGCCCGAATCGACGGCAGAAATTCAATCCGAGTAAAGCAGGGGACACATGGGAAGATGACTCCTCCGATATATGTTTCCCAGTGCGGCGCGCCCTTCTGTTGCGGTCTATTCTCAAAGCCGCCGATAACCGCCTCCAGATCGACCGCGGACTCCTATCAGCTTTACTGGAGGTGAAGTGTTACACTCACGGAGCCCGTTCATTTGAAAAAATCGTTCGTCATCTCCGTTCAGACCTACCCGGAGCAATCCATCGCTCCAGCCTTCCCCCGGATGAGGTCATGGCCATGAACGTGGACATTGAAGAATTCTCAAGCAAACTCATCCGATCTGAGGATTTCCAGAAGCTTGCAGAAAAGCTGGCGCCGAGGATTCACGATTCTTATTCCGGTCATACTCAAGCTGATGAGCCGGGATCACCGTACAACGGGACACCATACGACGACCTTCCCCAGCATATTAAAGCTGACAATGTAGCCGCAGCCCATCGGATTCCCTGGATTCTGGAGCTGGCCGGTCTCTTTTTGGTGCCCGAAGGACAGGGTTCGGAAACCACGGACGATGATGTATCGAGGGTATTGGAAAGCCTGATCGACCTACTCGCGGAAGAGGAGCACGACCTGTGGATGGAGCACAAACAACTCCAGGGATGGCGTTATGGGAAAAAGAGAAATAACGCCGAAAAGATTCACAATTGCCTGGTTCCCTACCGCAACCTGGAAGAACCGGACCGGGAAAAGGACCGCGACCAGGTACGGGCCTTCCCCAAGATCGCTGAAAAGGCCGGATTCAAAATCAGCAGGCGCCAACCGGCCAAACCGAAGAAGCAATCCTATGCCGGGCATCGCCCTAATGAATCATCTAAATCCTGGGGCAGAGTGCCCCGGAAGGGCAAGGGATAGAGTTCGGTATCAGTTTTTGGGGGGCGTGCCTGGCGGGTTCAAGGCATCTTCGGATGACTTTTTGATTTGGGCGAAGCGGATTTTCGGGCTGGCGGCATGATTCCAGCCAATTTCAGGATGGACTCATCCGATTCATGTTGAATTGGGTCTGCCCCGGTGCCTGAAATGGCCGAAGTCGAAATTAAGGTCTTATGAGGCACTTGAGTGAGGTGTTATCTTGAATCTGGAGACCATCTCCTTTAAGAGCCGGGCCAGGCTGTTGAGTTCTTCAGCTCCCTTGGTCAGTTGGGCGCTACTATTAGAAAACTTGCTCGCTGTTTGATTGACCTCAGAAACACTTCTGGCTATTTCGCTTGATACTTCAGCTCCCTGGGCCACCTTTTGATTTGCCCCATGAATTCCTTCCGCGGCTTGGGAAATATTGTTGTTTATCTCATTGGTTGTCGCTGATTGCTCCTCGATTGACGCAGCAATACCCGACACAATTTTATTTAGCTCATGGATGATAGCTAAGACCGCATCGATTTCTGTGACCATTCCGGTGGTGGACTTTTGGATGTTGGCGACCTCTTTCCTAATTTCATCTGTCGCTACGACAGTTTGTTGGGCCAGTTCCTTGACTTCATTAGCCACGACGGCAAAACCTTTTCCGGCCTCACCTGCCCTGGCCGCTTCGATCGTAGCATTTAAGGCCAACAGCTTGGTGTGGTCGGATATTTGGGCTATGGATGTGGTCACCTTGCCTATTTCCTCCGCCGCGTTGTTCAATTCCCGGACCTTTTCAGAAGCATTTTTAACCTTATAGAGCGCGGAGTCCGTAATTCCCCTGGCCTTCTCGGAACTCATGGCAATTTCGCTAATAGTCACGGTCATCCCCTCGGATGCAGTGGCTATGACTCTGACATTGATGGCTGTCTGGGCCATAACTGTAGCTACTGAATTCATATTGCAACTCATCTCTTCAACGGATGAGGCGACCTCACTGGTTTTGATGGACGTGCTATTGGCATCAATAAAAATCTCCTTGGAAATATTAGACAGATTAGAGGAAACATCGGTTAGTATCCCGGCATCATGAGCTATGGATTTGATGATATCATGAAGTTTGGCCATAAATATGTTGAACCAGTTGGCCAATTCTCCCATCTCATCCTTAGTATTTAATTCTATCCGGCAGGTCAGATCGCCTTCCCCTGTCGCAATATCTTGTAAAATATCCGTGGTAGTCGAGACGGGTTTAAGTATTCTCGATACCATAACCCGCCCAAACAGCGCGCCCAGCACTACACAGACCAGGGCAATGCCAAACCCGTAGCCGAAAGTCTTGGTCAAAGAACCTTCCAACGTCTTTATAATGAAGTCCTTGGACCCGGCCACATTGCCTTCAAGCTTGGCTACCGCATCTTTGGTGTTCTTTTCAACTTTGGCCGTTACTTCGGATTTGGCCTTTTCGGCGATTTTGGTGGCATCTGTAGTCTGTTCAGCCACTTTCTTTTCCGTTTCATCTTGTTTTTGCTTAAGCCGCTGCGGGAGCCCCGTTTTTAGCTCGGTAATGGCCTGGTCCAACTGTCCGTTGGAATCATTGATGTTCTTCTGAATTGTCGCTTGACTGGCCAATAATTTGTTGATTACTTTATCAATCTTTTCCAATTGAACAACTTGGGAGGATTCCATTTCCCGGCCAATGGCATATTTTATTTTCTGGTTGACCAACCTTAGTTCCTCAACCACAACTTTCAACTCCAGACCGAACTTTTCAGACAATCTCTTATAAATAGCAATTTTTCTTTTTGCGGCGTCTTCCTTAAGGTCATTGAAAGAGGTCATGATAAATTCGATCAATTGACTTCGTTTATTGGCCGGATCTTCAAGTTTGACGACAAATTCACTTAACACCGTATCCAGCTTTTCACTGTCCTTATCTTGGGCATCTTGAAGCAACTTTTCCATCGACTCAATTAACAAGTTGAGGCGAGCTAAGGTATCCAGCAAGGATGTATTCAAGGAATTCAGGCTGAAAGTGGCCATATTGGCCAAAACCTTTTGGGATTTGTTATCAAATTCCATGACTTCATTTATCGAATCCGTTGATCCGGCTAGCAGATTCTCCAATCCTCCGCTGACAATCTTATCCTGCGACTTAAGGGTGGTGGCCACATTATCACTGATGCCTTTGACGGCCTCGTTAATCAGGACAATGAATCCTTTCTGATTTTCCTGGACAATGGAAATGACTTTGTCGATAGAGGCCAGTCCGCTGGCTTGCCTTATTCCTTCGTCAGCTAGTTTGTTGAATTTACCAAATTCGTCGATACTGGTTTTCTGAATCTCCCCGAGTTGTTGGGAAATCCCCTTCAGGACCATATTCTTTCCATCTTTGGAAAGACTGATCGTTGAAATCATTATAGATGTGCTGACCAACACGACTAAGAAAAGAATGAGCAACAAGAATTTATGCTTGATCTTCAGATTAAGTTTGTTCATCGGATAGGTCCTCAAATTGTTCAAATGCCATCATTGGGTTATCCGTTTCATCAAATCAACATGGATCAGCCGATTAAAATCAATCGATTTGTTAATAAGTTTAGCTTGGGTAGCCAGATCAAAGAGGATTTTAATCTCGTTGGGATCAGGGATAAAGTGGTCGAACTTTAAATCCCCTCGGCGGTTAATTAGGGATTCGATGACTATTTCTTGCGGAAAATGAAAGTACGACGTCTGCATGACGGCCGTTTGCTTGGCGCCGGATCCGGTCACGTCCTTCTCAATAAACCGGCAGGCATTGACCAGACTCTTGAGCCATTCTTCAACGCCGGCCGGATTGCTTTCCAAAACATCGGTCCGGATGACCAGAATTGTGGTCAAGGTCCCCGTAAGCCGCCCTTTCTGCCCTTCCACGGCCACCGCAATCTTCTCTTTTTCGGCCATTGTGCCAAACGGCTCAGGAAGAAACAGGGCGTCCAACTCTTTCGCCTTTAGGTTGTCAATGGCGGTGTTAAATGGAGCTTCTATGACCCGGTAGTCGATGCCACATCGGAGCTTCACTTCCTGAAGCACTTTGTCTAACATCAAGTTTTCACTGGAATCGAACCCGGGAACTCCGATTAACTTTCCCCGAACCGACTCAAGACCACCCGGGGTTCCCGCCACCAGTCGAGACCCCCCGATGTGACATGTGCCCAACACTTTAATGTTAGGGTCATCAGCGGCAATGCTTAGGGCTATCGGCACGGGTATGGACGCGGCATCAATCGCTTTTACTCGGAAGGCCGCCTCTAGTGCGGTAAAGGAATTATATTTATCGAGCCTAAGATCTATGTGGCTAAAACTCATTCGGTCGTTTTCATATGAAACGATTAGAGGCAACTGCGGCAGGAGCGGCAGGTAACCGACGCGCAAGGTAACCTTCTCCGCCGCGAAGGTTACCTCCATCTGGCCGGCCGAGAAAAGAGACCAAAAACAGATCGAACCCAACAGGATTATTCCCAACTGTTTCATGACTAATCCTCAATTATTGCAACGGCTCGAGTTTAACGGGGTTCTCCTCCTTGGTTTCGGCGACTTCCGCACCCTTATGCTCGGCGACAATGTTAAAAAGGTCCCACTCATTTTTGCTTTCGGCCGGAGTTTTGCCGACAACCACATAAGTTGGGTGAATTCCTTGATGATCCCAATCGCGCCAGTATTCTTCATCGAGCAACAGCGTAAATTTATGACCTTCCAGGGCCTTGATGACCTTAATGTGGTCGAACGACCCGGCCCGTTTTACCGCATCAGTATATTGAAAGATGTCGACCCAAGCCGTTGCCGCGGCGTTACATGGTTTTGCATTGTATTCCTTTTCAAAAAGTTGGACAAATTCTTTAGATCCCGGATATTTTTCAGAGAGTCCGTGATACCAGCACATGGTGGCTAAAACACCCTGCATCACCTCCGGGCCCAGTGGATGGGCCATATGGTTCTCCATCAGGGGAACGACTATGGCCATACTATCTTTAAGTTTCAACTGGTTGGCTTGCTTTAGACAATTAACCATGTCATTGCCGAACTGGACCAGCACAAGCACATTCGGTTTGGCGCTTTTGGCTTTCAACAGCGCCGATACATAACTTTTTTCCCCCAACTTGGTCGCCTCTTTCAGTACCGTGGTCCCGCCTTCCTTTTCAAGAACCTTTTGCATCGATTGTTGCAAGGATACACCCCAGGTATAATCGGCGTATATATAGGCGTATTTGGCATTCTTGCCGAATTTGTCCAAAAGAGTTTTATTCAAGGCCTTAGCGGTGTGGAACGCATTATCATACCAGCGGAAACAATGCCGATGCGCGTCTTTGCCCGTGGTGTCGTTCGAATGAGTTAACCCGGCCATAAAAATCACGCCGGCCTTTTGGCATTCTTCGCTCAAAGCGATAGCTTCCGCGGAACGAGACCCTCCCGTGATCATAACCGCCCCGTCTTTAATAAATGCCTTGGCATTCTCACGCGCAATCTTATCATCTGTTTTGCTGTCTTTAACCGAGTAGATAAGTTTCTTACCAAGCACGCCGCCTTTTTGGTTTACTATGTTAATAGCCAGCTTGTAGGCCTTTAGTTGGTCCTCACCCTGTTTTTCATATGACCCCGTGATGGGCACATTGAGACCAATCATGGCCGTGTCTTCAGCAAATACATGCCCGACAAAAACCAGCACAAAACCAAAGCACGTCAATGCACCAACCTTTTTCAATAAGCCTGTCATCTAATACCTCCTTGGAATATTGGAATTTAGGTGGACAGATTCATACGATGGAACATGGCAGCCGAAGGTCAAACTCAAATTTTGTCCCGTGCCGAAAAAACCTGACTGCACAGCGCCAAAGATTTTCCTGATGTGCCGGATCTGCCCTCAAAACATTCCCACGCACTGCGGCTGAGAATATGGCGAGTCCTATGCTTGCCTTCAGATTTACTTAGGAAATGGTTAGAGAGATGGGTTATTATAAGACAAAAAGGGGCCAAACGCTGTTGGGGAGAAGTGGTACGCATGGCTACCCGATTGGCGGAATAGAACTATTTTCGCGACTGCCTGGAGTTACCGTCTTTGGTGAATGGGGTAAAGTTGACTTATAACCGGACACCAAATAGATACTATAGGTCTAATGGGAACCATTGTTGGGATTGGATCTGTTACGATGATCATACATTGTTAGTTTATTGGAATAGCATATTCAGTGGCTACTGACAACTCTTTTCTTGTGCAAAGGCAATAAAATGTAAGGTCGGATCCTTTGACACTAATATTTAATTATGCATAATTGGATTATAATTACCCAAAATACTCATTTATTTTCCGGGTCCGCCGTTCGTTGCGCCACAAGAAATAATCAACTGCTGCTATAACTATCCGTTATCAGCCAAAAGATTTCTTGATATGCCGGTCCTTTCGGCCTCTTTTACCTGCTTGTAATCCATTGTCCTTTGTGATACAGTTTTAATGTAAGTAAGTACCTTTTTCAGCCAAGGTGGCCGACATGTCAGAAGACCAGTCTACTCCGGGCGAAGCCTCCGGCCTCGTCTCAAACACCTATTTTTTACAGCCGGGGTATATTTTCGTGGCCGTGACTCCGACCCAGATCTCGACGGTGTTAGGTTCCTGCGTCGGCGTCAGCCTGTATGACCGGGAGCACCAGTTCGGCGGCATGAATCACTTTCAACTCCCCATTCACGCGGACAAGAGTGACTCTACCGCTCGTTACGGCAACGTAGCCACAGTGGCCCTGATCAAGATGATGCTCAACGAGGGTTCCAGTCTAAAGCGCCTGGAGGCACAACTCTTGGGTGGAGCGCACAACCCAGAAATCTCTCCACGAAATATTGGACGGGAGAACGTGGAGGTGGCCAGGAAGATTTTGGCCAAGGCCGGCATCAAACTGGTGTCCGAAGACGTGGGCGGCGAAAAAGGCCGAAAAATTGTGTTTAACACCTCCAATAATGAACTTGCCGTAATTAAGGTGGATAAGCTCCGGAAAAGTGACTGGTTTCCCTACGAGGGAGACAGGTGACCGGTTGCTGATCCGGATTACAGGATAATGATATTTTAATTCAGCTTGTTAACCGTCACCCAATTGCTAATGGGAGAATCTTTTGGCGGAACATGAGAAATCCTCAGGAGTCACGGATAATAACTGCAGTCTAGAGCATTTTTGCCTTCCTCTGGGTAAATCCCGGCCAGCCGACCTGGCCTCTTTTGTCGAGTTGAATCCCGTTCCCGTCCTGCAGTTCGACCGCACCTGTCAGGTTAATTATCTCAACCCGGCCGCCCAGAAGATCATTAATCCTTCCGGCGCCGAGGGGATGGATTTAAGAGAATTTTGTCTTGAGATATTTGGCCCCGGCGCCCGAAAGGCCTACCGGACTGGAGAAATAACTCATGAAGAAATAGCCATCGGTGACCGGTTTTATATGTTTAGTTTCTGCTACCGGGAGGATCTGGGCCTAATCTACTGCTATGGGGACGACATTACGGAGCGGAAGACCGCCGAGCATCGGCTGGAGATTATGCATAGCCTGAACAAAATCTTCGCCACCGAATCCGATACCCTAAAATTGTACCAGTCCGTGCTGGAGATTATTTTGGGAGCCGTACGGAGTACGTTAGGATACATTGGATACATCGATGAAGACGGCTCGCTGGTGGCCCCGACCAAGACCAACCAAACTTGGGACAGATGTCTCATGGAGGATAAGTCCGTTGTCTTCCCCAGAGAAACGTGGAAGGGCGTGTTCGGCCAATCGCTTCTGGATAAAAAGACAACTTTCTCTAACCAGCCATTAAAGGTTCCGGAAGGGCATCAACCCCTGAGGAGAATCATTTGCGCTCCAATCCTTTATGACAATGAACTCATCGGCCAGGTGGTCGTGGCCAACAAGGACACCGACTATACCCAGGCCGATATTCAACTACTTGAAGATATCGTTTTGACCATGGCCTCACCTTTTAAAAACCGGCTCCAACAGGAGAGCCATCAGAAAGCATTGACCGAACTCACCTGCCGACTGACCACCAAGAACCACGAGCTGATCCAGATGACCAGGGAGCTGTTGCGGCAAAAACAGCAGGTGGAAACGGCGAATACGGCCAAAAGCGCTTTCCTGGCCAGCATGAGCCACGAACTTAGGACACCGCTCAATGCCATCATCGGCTTTTCCGAGGTCCTGCTGGACAAATACTTTGGCGAATTGACCCCGAAACAGGAAGAATTTATCGGCGATATTCTGGCCAGCGGTAATCACTTGCTGTCCTTGATCAATGACATCCTCGATCTGTCTAAGGTCGAAGCCGGCAAAATGGACCTGGAGATCACCGATTTCTCCATCCGGGAACTATTGGAGCACAGCCTGGTTTTGGTTAAGGAAAAATCCTTCAAGCACGGTATCAACTTAAGACTTGAAGTAGATGATCAAATCCCCGCTTTAATTCGGGCCGATGAACGTAAGGTCAAGCAGGTTTTGTATAATCTTTTGTCCAACGCCGTCAAATTTACCCCGGACGGAGGCCGCGTTATCTTAGAAGCCAGGTTTCGAGATCATCATTCGTCTAGATCAACAACCGAAGAGGCTGACCAGGCCTTGCCGGAAATCAAAATCAGCGTTACCGATACCGGTATCGGACTGGAGCAAGAGGATTTGAGAAAAATTTTTGATGAGTTTTATCAGGTTCAACATGGACTGGTCAGCAAGACGCCGGGGACCGGGTTGGGCCTCCCCCTGTCAAAAGGATTTGTGGAACTACAAGGGGGCAAGATCTGGGCTGAAAGCGGCGGATTGGGCCAGGGGGCCAGGTTCAGTTTCACCCTCCCGTTGAATCTCCCGTAACGGGTTTCGGGTTGCCGGTTAAGATCCTGACTTAACGGCTGGACAATCAGGCTAATTTCTTTTAATATAGCCTATTCAAAATACGTCCTGAAGTGACGAACGAGGCTGGTCCTTTCATGGTCTTGGCTGTGCGCCGTTCAGATCTAACAACCTGCAAGCGATTATGCTTGCCTTGCTTAACCCCGCGTTATATAGTAAAGGTCTAATCTATAATTACTGGTTTAGACTACCAAATATCTTGTTGTTCGCTCCTAATAAATGTATATAATTCATGAGCACAATGTCGACCCGAAAGAATGTCTATCTAAAATGGAAGCCTGGTCAATGGATGCCCCAAAAAAAATCCTGGTCGTAGACGATGAAGACCGCAATTTGCGTTTGATGGAGGCCATGCTTATCCCTCTAGGGTATGAGGTCGGTCTGGCCAGAGATGGCGAAACGGCTCTATCCAGGGTCAAGGACAACCCTCCTGATGTTATCCTGCTTGACATCATGATGCCGAAAATGGACGGGTTTGAGGTGGCGCGACGAATTAAGAGTGCCGAGGAGACCAGATTCATCCCCATCGTCATGGTTACCGCCCTAAAAGACGTTGAAGATCGGGTCAAGGCCCTGGACGCCGGCGCGGACGATTTTTTGACCAAACCGGTGGATAGAGTGGAACTCCGGGCCAGGGTTCGCTCATTGTTGAAGGTCAAAGCCTACAACGACTACATGAGAAGCTACCAGCATCACCTGGAACAAGAGGTCGCCCGCAGAACGGACCAGTTGGAAAATGCCTTCAAGCGAATTAAGAACGCTTCCTTGGAGACCATCTTTATCTTGTCCCGGGCCGCCGAGCACAAAGATGAAGACACAGGCTCACATATCAAGCGGATGGCCAATTACTCAGCCGCAGTGGCTCGAAAAATGGGGCTGCCCGACCGCACCGTGGAGGCGATTCTGTATGCGGCGCCCATGCATGACGTGGGCAAAATCGGAATCCCTGACGGTATCCTGCTGAAACCGGCCAGACTGACCTATGAAGAATGTGAAATCATGAAAACCCATACGACCATTGGGGCCCATATCTTAACCACATCCCTGCCCGGTTTTCTGCAATTTGGTAAGGTGATTGCTATGACTCACCACGAGAAATGGGACGGCGGCGGTTACCCCCTGGGGTTAAAGGGCAAAAAAATCCCGCTGGCCGGGCGCATCGTGGCCATTGCCGACGTGTTTGACGCCCTAACCTCCAAGCGCCCCTATAAGGAAGCGTTTTCTTTAGAAAAATCTTATGGTATTATTCACCAAAGCCGGGGGACGCATTTTGATCCGGACGTTGTTGATGCTTTTTTTGCCATTGAAGCAGAAATCTTAACCATAAGGAATCAGTACAAAGACGAAGAAGAAAGCATTTTCCTGCAAACCGTTCGCCGTTCCTCCAGTGCCGGGGCCTGCCCGGTGAGGCCCGAAATCGGCTCTTAGCAGATGCAGGAAGCCCTCCCCGGCGAGTCGGCCAGAACCAAATGTCGTCGGTTAGGATCAAAGGGTGGTTCGCTCCCGGCCCCTCCCCCAAGCGGATCGTCTCCTTCGATTGTCGGGTGATTGATCTGAACTGATTTTCGGATGAGGATGAAGATGACGGAGACAAAGACCGTTTTGGTAGTCGAAGATAATGAAATCAACATGAAACTGGTCAAGACACTGTTGATCATTAGAAATTACGTTGTCTTAGAAGCTGGTGACGGAGAACAAGGGATTGAACTGGCCCGGATCCACAAACCGGACTTGATTTTGATGGATATTCAACTTCCGGGGATGGACGGGTTAACCGCCACCCAAACGATCAAGGGTGAAACCGAGTTAAGCTGCATACCCATCGTCGCTCTGACTTCCCACGCCATGCTGGGAGACGAGGAAAGAGCCCTGGCCGCTGGTTGTTCCGGATATATTACCAAACCCATTGATACCCGCAGCTTCATCTCAAAGATAGATTCCTTTTTGAGACCTTCCGAATAGACGGCGGAGCCAGCCAACCTCCGGTCCGAACCGTCCCCTTTCCCTAGCCGTCCCGTCTGGTGGTCTGATTTCTCACCACTTCTATCATATAGATAATCTTAGAGATTATCAGGCCGCGGATGAGGTACCCCAGCGCGAATCTCTGAGATCCGGTCATCCCCCGGATACCGAAA
>JADFXK010000290.1 GCA_015233625.1 Deltaproteobacteria bacterium
GGCGACGTCTTTAAAAGTGACCTTCTCGGCGGTATCCGACATCAACCTGGCCCGGCTCTTGCCGAAAGACATGGCTTTACCGCCTCCCACCTGCATCTGACGCATGAAGAAAATCCACACGGCGATTAACATGATCATGGGGAACCAGGAGATCAGGACAGTCATATACCAGGGGGATTCCTCGATCGCTCGGGCCGAAATCTTGACCCCACTGCTCCGTAAGGTCTTAATTAAGGAATCATCCCGGGGGGCGAAGGTCTTGAACTTGGTTCCGTCCATTTTGGACCCGTAAATGTTTTCCCCCTGAATGACCACACTGAGGACATTCCCTTTTTCCACGTCTTCCAAGAAATCACTATAGCTGGTTTTGTCTTTGGAGACCTGGGGCGTTTTAAACAGGTTGAAGACCAGGATCAACATCAGGCTGATCACTAACCATAAAGCTAAGTTCTTGTAAAAAGGACTCAATTGTCGTCCTCCATCGGATGGCATATAAGTTTTTTCCCCTCGTCGCCTGAAGTAGCTTCCAACAGGTCGAGCAAATTGATAATTCAACATTAAAACATACGTTAGAGCTGAGACCGGGTCGCCGCCGGACAACCGGGCGGGGCATTTAACGCGGCCTCAGTTTTGTGACATCCGGGCGGCAGCCGGGTCGACGGGGCCTGGCGATCATCCGCTAAAAGATGATCAAGCACCACTTGTTGATAATGCTGCGGAACGGCCGACTACTCGATGCGGACATTTGTCTTTAACAAATTAGTTTTCGGCATCCTGTTCCCCGATCTGGATTTCTTGTTCGACTATTTCTCTATCTAAATTAAACACTTTTCTAACCTGATCAATCCGAGCTTGACGATTTTGTCTGTGACCGTTAAGTTTGAGATACAAAACAGGATCATGCAGGACCTTTTTGACCAACGATTCAGTCAGAACATTGATGGCCTGGACCTGGTCGGGTGAAAGTTGTTTCAAGACGGCCTGGGACCGGTCCAATTCGGCTTTGCGAATAGCCTCCAGTTTATCCTTAATCCCTCTAATGGTCGGCACGACGTCAAGTGTTTTGACCCAATTTTCAAACTTTAGCACTTCTTCATCGATAATCCGACAGGCCTTGATGGCCTCTTCCTCCCTTTTTGATTTGTTGCTTTCAATTATACCTTTTAAGTCGTCAATATCATAAACGTAGACGTTGCCGATGGTGTTGATGGATGGTTCCACGTCCCTCGGGACAGCGATATCGATAAAGAAAATCGGCCTGTTTTTTCTTTGTCGCATCATTCCCTTAACATCGTCATATCCGATGACGAAACCTTCGGCCCCGGTGGAAGTGATGACGATATCCGCCCGTTGCAGGACGGTGGGTATCTCGGAAAGTGAGGCGGCCTGCCCGTGAAACCTCTTGGCCAGCGTGACGGCATTTTGGAGGGTCCGGTTGGCGATGGTGATTTCGGCGACACCCGCAGACAGGAGGTGCTCCGCCGCTAACTCGGCCATTTCCCCCGCCCCGACCAGCAAAGCCTTTTTTCCTTTTAATTGGCCAAATATTTTCTTGGCCAGTTCTACCGCGGCATAGCTCACCGATACGGCGCTAGAGCAAATGCCGGTTTCGGTCCGGACTCGTTTGGCCACGGAAAAAGCTTTGTGCAGCAGCCGGTTCAGAATTACGCCGGAGGCGCCTTGAGCTACCGCCTGGCGATAGGCGACCTTTATTTGTCCCAATATGTGCGGCTCCCCCAGGATCATGGAATCCAGGCTGGAGGCCACTTCAAAAAGGTGTTTGACCGTGTCTCTATCTCGATAGACATACAACGACTGAGTGAACTCATCGAGTTTCACTCCGTGATAGTTGGATAGGAATTTGGAAATACCGTCCACCGTACGCACCGGCTCTTCAGTTGTGGCCATGAGTTCGACGCGGTTACAGGTTGAGATATAAATTCCTTCAGTCAAGGATGGAATCGATATGATCCCTTGATAAGCCGCATCGATATCATCCCGGTTGAAGTTGAGTTTTTCTCTCAAGGCCAGGGCGGCTGTCTTGTGATTGAGACCGACTAAAACTATATTCATTTGATCGCCTGTAAACCCGAAAAGGAGTGATATCCCTTTAACCAGTGATTCACTCCCATATAGGTGAACAAGATAGCTGCAAACCCAATGACGGCCATGATCGCGGCCCGGCGTCCCCGCCATCCCACGGTCAGTCGTTCATGCAGCAACACGGCGTAAAAAAACCAGGTGCTCAGGGACCATACTTCCTTGGGATCCCACCGCCAATACTTGCCTAAGGCCATCTGCGCATAAATAGAGCCTATGATCAAACCGATGGTTAATAGCGGAAACCCGGAGACCAGGCAATAGTAGTTGACGGCATCAAGGACATCAAGAGATGGCAATCTCCGGTAGAGCGGACTAAACCGTTTTCTTTTTAAATGACGTTCCTGGATAAGATACATTATCGCCGCCGCAAAAGCTACCGTGAATATCCCCAATCCTAAGAAAACAAAGCTGACATGAACGGTCAACCAAAGGCTCTTGAGCAGAGGTGAGGCGGGCAATGCAGCTTGGGGCGTCAGGGCCGCGAAAATCATAAACATAGAGGCCAGAGGTGAGACGAATGATCCCAGAATCATTAAATTAAATCTGGCCTGGATAAGAAGGTAGGCGCCGATAATGGCCAGAGCAAAAAAAGATAAAGAATTTCTAAACGTCGATACCGGCAAAAAACCTGTTTGAATATAACTGACAACAAATCCGGAGGCATGAAGTATGAAGCCGAATAGGAGTATGTACCTGGCAACACGGTGTAATACCTCCTCTTGCAGAACCACGTAAAGAAGGTAGCCCAAGGTGCCGGTTAGGTAGCAAATCAGAGCGGCAAGAAATAACTCTTTGCTCATTAAGAGTCAAAAGTCCTTTCCCTGGCCTGGTCAAAGCCGTAGCGTCAGTCCCTAGCCCGTGGGTTTTATGCCTGCGGCGCCGGCCCAATGTAGAGGCGAATATCTATTTACAAACGTCTTGCAGTTTGTTCAAGGTGTAGTCGGGGCCCAGAATTTCTTGAAGTCGCCGGTCAATACCCTCGTGGTCGCCATTTCTACATTGGGACAGCAAGTCGGATTCAACCAATGTCTCAAATAGAATTTTGTTTTCAGCCGAGGGGCGGTTTTCTTGGAGTAGTCTCTTTCGGACCAGGCCCATTATCTCCAGAAACCGACCGTATTCCTCGCCAATCTGATCCTCTAACTGCCGGCGGATTTTTTTGGCCAGGGCCGGGCTTCTCCCCGCGGTGGACACGGCCAAAGTCAAGTCACCTCTGGCCAGGATTGACGGCAGGATAAAGGAGCAGTCCTCAGGCTGATCAACAATATTATGTAGAATCCCTCGGGCTGCGGCCTCCTTGGCGATCCGGCTATTCATCGTCGGGTCGTTGGTGGCGCCGATGACCATGAAGGTGTTTTCCAGACTGGACGGGGTGAAGTTTCCGATCCGATGAGTGATGCGGCCTCCGGTCACATAATCTTTCAGAACGTCGGTTACTTCTGGGGCAATTAAAATGACTTCAGCCCCACATTCGACTAACGTGATCACTTTTCTTTGGGCGACCTGGCCGCCGCCTACAACAAGGCACCTTCGACCCTTCAGGTCAAGAAACATAGGATAATATTTCATCGTTTTTTGATTGGCTCCAAGAACAGGCCGTCGGGGTCGGACAATTAAGAGGAGTCCCCATTGGCTTTAGACACCATCCTCTTTGGATTATTTCAACAATCGGATATAAATGGCCTCTTGGCCCGGCTACTGGTTCGGGCCGACCGGTGGGCCACCGGCAGTCATAATAGATGACCACATACAGTATCAAGATTCAGCCCACAACACAAGATTTTTTTGTCTGCCAAGATTAGGTTGAGGCGTTTCTGGGTGGCGTTACCCGGCTTTTGGGCTATGGTCAAAGGCTTCGGGCAGGAATTAAACAAGCACCGCGGCAACACTTGTGGTATTCTCCAAACTTCTGCATCAGGATCAAATTAATGCCTCGTCTTGACCAACAACCTCACCTCTGCCTTAAAATTAAAATCGATTTCCCCCAAAAAGTCAAGTTCAAACCAGGCAACCAGGGAAAAGCACTGGGCAGAGAAAACAAAAAATAAAAGAGCGTTTTTTTCTTCGTAAATAAATCTCTTGTTTAATCTTTGCCGCCCGCTCTTTCTTCTGGTTTCCCAGTTTGCCTTTTTCGAGTCAAAACACCATCTAACCGACACTTATCCCAGATACCTTTTCTTGATATCGCCGTTTAGTCATTACGTTATCATGGCTGGGCCATTTGTTCTAGTTGACCCGAAAGTGATAACGTATTATATTAACCCTTCCTGACCAGTCGGCCCGACTGAAGCTCGCCCGGACGATGAAGTGTGGGGAAAGCAGCAGGTATGATAAGGATAGGGTGGACATAAAGCTTATAATTGTAAGCTAGTATGTATCAGCCGCATGCGGCGGAGATGGCCTTTAACTTCTAGTCAACAGAAAAAGGAACCGCGGCCAGGACAGAGCTGGCGACCAAAGCCACATCAATTGGGTGTTAGTTGGTTTGCCGCAGTAATGGTGCCGGCCGCTAACGCACGGCGACGACCTTGGCGCCCTCGTCGGAGTACCCGCAACCTGTAACCAGTAATCGTAATTTGTCCCCCGTAACCCGCGATAAAGGAGTTTACCCATGCGGAAATGCTTGACTATTTTGCTCAGCCTGACTTTAATTCTGTCCTGCTTTCTACACATTGAAGAAACCCGGGCGGCTGCTCCGGCCCGGTTGGCCATCCTGCCTTTTCAGATTAATGCCGACAAAGACTTAGGTTATCTACGGCAAGGCATTTCGGATATGTTGTATACCCGGCTGTCCGTTCCGGACAAGACTGTTATTATCTCACCGGAAGAGATTCAACATGCCCTGCCGGCGTCCAAGGCCACATTGAACGAGCAGACCGCCTCAGACACAGGTCGGGCGCTCAAGGCCGATTATGTAGTTTTTGGAAGCCTGACTGTGGTTGGCGGTAGCATTAGCATGGACGCCAAGGTGTTTGATATGCACGCCAAGAAAGTCGCAGTGACGGCTTTTTCCCAGGCTCGCGGGATGGACGAAGTAATAACTAAAGTTAATGCTTTTGCCGAGCAAATCAAGGGTGACCTATTCGGTCAGCCCAAAACCGCTCAGGCGGCCCAGCCTGCGCCGGCTCAACCAGCCCCCCAGGTTGCCGCAGATCCCGAATCTTCTCGAACTGATCCGAATAAGCTAGTGGCTGAGCCCGGCTTCCAGCCGGGAATTATGACGGCTGCAGGTGACGTTGGCGAAGCTAACTTTTGGGCCAGCCGGGCTCTCCCCATTGGGGGCCGGGGCATCGCCGTTGGAGATATCGACGGTGACGGGAAAAATGAAGTGGTTATTATCGAAGCTAATTCCGTCAACGTCTACAGATACGAAGCGGGCAACTTAATCAAGACGATAACCCGTCCCGGTAAGATGAATGATAATTATCTGTCAGTGGACATTTT
>JADFXK010000291.1:0-4996 GCA_015233625.1 Deltaproteobacteria bacterium
AAGTGGCTGGCGGCCAACGTTCTTTCGCCTTGTTTGAATGGACTGATTACGGCATCAATGGTTATTTTGTTTATGACATCGAACAAATGGGAAATTCTGGCCAAAGGACATGGATCGCCCTTCGGAGAGTTTAGCACGCCAAAATGGTCTGATATTTCGTCGACTTTGGGAACCTTGATGGTTGATCCGTCCGTGGCCATCAATCGAAAACCATGCCACCTTTTATGCGGGAAATGATCGTAAAAAAATGAGGCGACCTTTCGACACAATTCGACAAAAGCTTCATATTTGATTTTTTTTCGGGCCATTGAAAAGGCTGCCTTAGAAGCGAGCCGTTCAGGCAGGTCACTACCATTAATTAGCTTAAAAAAGTGATCTAATTCGACTTGTAAGGCACATTTGATAAGATTCATCATAAAGATGATCATAGAGGCAAAGGGGAGGCATCTATTCCGCGTAATGTTTTTTTCGGATTTTCGGTGGCGGGCAATAAATTCTTCAGAAGTGATAATATTTTTAATAAATTCAATCAGATTGGCACATAAATCGCAAAGCATGCCCCATGCCAACATTAACTTGATTTTGAGAATTTGTATCCATTTCTTTCCTCCATGATATGAATTAGTTATATTTTCTAATGACATAACTAGTATCCCATACTTCTGTAAGATTTTCAATAGAAACGTGGGCTAAGAATCAAAAAATAATTTTGTACAATTACCGGTCAAGTGGGCTCGCCAGGTTTTTTGTCTTCCACCAACAGATGAGCCCGCTTGACCTTAAGTTAATGACATTGACCCGCAACTCGGAACGCGCAACCCGCAACTACCAGTGGGTTAAATCTCCGTCCGTGCCCAGGAGGTCGCCGCGGGTATTGACTAAGGCCGTGGTCACCGGGTAACGCCCACCGATTTTGTGAGCCACCGCCCGTCCAATGTCGGCGGCCACCGCTTTGGCCACGGCAGCCCGGTCCGGCGGGGTCAGGGCGTCGAACAGCCCTTCCATGGTGATGTGATCCGGTAAGGTTAGGCTGCATATCTCCGAGGTCATCCGGGTCACCAGCGGAATGGCGCTCTGAGATCGGGATGAATGGGTGTCCCAGTCGCCGTTGATCAGCTTGGCCAGTTTGCCGGGATGCCCCAGCACGAGCAACCGGGCAAAATTTTCGGACGCCGCGGCGTAGAGCATAAAGCCCCATTCGTTGCTCACTTCGATCAGTTGTTCCGGGGAGAATTTAAAGTGCCTGGCTGCAGCCTTGGCTCCGATCCGGCCGGGGACGAAGATGGGTGAGGCGACCCGGCAACTAACGGCCACATTTAGGGCGCACTTGAGGGCCGCAGTCAGGGCGGCATGGCTGAAGGGACGGACAATGCCCGAGGTGCCCAGGATGGATAAGCCGCCGACCACGCCCAGCCGGGGGTTGAACGTCTTTTGGGCCAGGTCCGCTCCGCCGGGGATGGAGATAACCACGGCCATCGGGTCTGACGTCACCTCCGCCACCGCCTGCCGGATCATCATTCGAGGGATGGGGTTGATGGCCGGTTGGCCGGGCGGGATTTGCAGCCCCGGTTTGGTCACCGTGCCCACGCCTTCTCCGGCCATAAGTTCAATCCCTGGGCCGGCCTGTCGGGTCACCTCGGCGATGATCAGGCAGCCGTCGGTTACGTCGGGGTCGTCTCCGGCGTCTTTTTTGACTCCGGCCCGGGCGGTCCGATCCGTGAGTGAGGTAAAAGATATGGGTAGCTTGACTTGACTCCCGTCGGGGAGGGTCACGGTTACGGCTTCCGGCGCCGAGAGTCCATCCAGAAGCATGGCGGCGGCCTTGGCTGCGGCTGCGGCGCAGGTCCCAGTGGTGAATCCGGTTCGTTGTGTTGCGTGTTGCGAGTTGCATGTTGCATGTTGCATGTTATTTGTTACTGGTTGCTTGTTGGGAGTTGTTGATTTCAATGTAAGTTCCAGCTTTTTTCATGTTTTTGGTTTAGATATTAGCCTGGGCGATCAAGCCTGAAGGGAGAAGGAAAGGGCGTTAGGTGCTGCCTGACCAGCCCATTTTGTAGGTTAAGAAGTCCCGCAACTCCTTGAAAGCGTCAGCGGTTAAATCAAAGTAGCCCTCTTTTTTGTATGCGGCCTCTCCGACACTGGGAATGTATTCATGCATCCCGGCCAGGAAGGAGTGCATCCGAGCTTTGGCCCGGTTTTTGGGGAAATATTGTTTTCCTGGTTCCTTTTCTTGCCCGTTGGCCAGGGTCTCAAGATTGGTTTCCAAACAAGCGAGGTAGTCATCGGCGCACTTCAAGACGGTATGATTTTTGACGGCCTGCAGACACAAATCCTCCAACATGCCTTCCGCTGCATTGCCCGGCATAATGAAAATGCCGACCTTCAAATTATTTGCTGTGGCCGTCTCGGCGTGATCCGGTGGAACTGGTTGCTTATGCTTCTTCAGTAAACCTTTTATGCTTTTTAGGGTGTTGGCCTTGCTCCGGTCGGCGTCCCGAATTATGGCGTATGATTTTACGTCATTGAAACCTGAAATATTAAGTAAGGCTTGAAGTTCAGGCTTGAAATTGTCTTTTCCGCCAACCCCCACAATCTGTACGCTTTCTATGTTTAGGTGTTTCAACAGGGCTCCGAAAAAATTGACTTCGTCCTGACCTTCCACCAGAAGCAGATTCTGCTGCTTAAGTTCAAAGTTCTCGTCCATCACCTGACCTCCCAATTCCGGTTCAGGGCGGCCAGTAATACATCCAAAGTATAGACCTTGGGAATTATCTTTCCTTCAGCGGCGTCAAGCCGAACATATGAGAATAGTTCTTGCTGGGCGGCATCCGTAACGGTTTTGAGGCCCTCGAGTATCTCCCAGCTATGGGTGGTGGCGATGATCTGGCAGTTGTGTCTGGTGGACAAATCGGCCAATAATAGCCAGAGCTTGTCATGAACCGAATAATGAAAACCGTTCTCTATCTCGTCGATGAGGACAATTCCATTTTCGAAGGAGAGTACCGCTAATACTATATGAAAAAGTTTGACCACCCCTTCACCCATAAAAGAAAGGGGAATTTTTCTGCCCAGTCCCACGTCTCCGTGAATGAGTGAACTATCACCAATCGGTATGGCGGATAGAGACTTTAATCTGGGTTCGATCAGTTTTAAGGATTCAATTAATTCCTCGGTTTTGCCTTTTACATCCAATTTTCCGAATAGTTTGGCTTCCTCATGAGAATTGGGCTTTGCATCCGAAGATATATAAATTGTATTTTTGCGGTACGGCGACATATTCTCTATATTAATCCCTATCTTGTCATCTTCTATAAACAGGTGCGCCTTGCCTACGTCCTTACCACTGACATAATATTCAATATCCAGGGCTTCCGGAGGTGTTGACGGAATATATGATGTGTCTTCTTTGGATATCTTTGTGGTTAAAACCCGCCTCGGGTTGGGGTTGTGTGTTAAAACAACCCGTTCTTTGACTTTGTCGTCAGTCAACTCCATAGATATAGCCTGCTTAATGTCATAGGCGCTGAACAAAGGCCCCCATACCCCCATCGGAGAAACTTCTATTGCGGTGACTCCCCGCCAGGCGAATTGTCTCACCGTCACACTAGGATTGGATCGGTCATAAAACAGAATAAGTGCCTCTAAGAGGGTGGTCTTTCCGACATTGTTTTTACCGCCGATGATGGTGATGGGAGTCAGTCCGGTCAGATCAAGAGAATTTAATTGTTTGAAATTACTTACATGAAAAGATGTTATCATCTCTTTCTCCTTCAGGGCGGACAATGGCTAAGTATTAAAAATTAAAACAACCAGTAACATGCAACCCGCAACCCGTAACGTGTAACCCGCAACCCTCAGTGTGGTTTGATGATCAAGCTTTCCGGGATCAGCTCCAACAGGCGCAGGCGGGCTTCGCCGATGGTCAGGGGCAGGCCGTTGATGGGAACGCCGTCGTATTCTTTCATTTTGTGGAGCAAGGAGGCTATATAGGGGAGGCGTAAACCGGCCAGGCTGATCATCTCATGATCGCAGAAAATTTCTTCGGCCGGTCCTTGTTTGAGCACCGCGCCGTGGCGCAGGACATAGATGCGGTCGGCAAAGAGGGGCAACAGGTCGACCGAATGGGTGGCTAAGATGATGGTTACGCCATGTTCTTTGTTGAGCTTATGGAGGAGCCGCATCATCAAGGCTTCCCCGGCCGGGTCCAGACCGGCGGTGGGTTCGTCGAGGATGAGGGTGGCCGGACGCATGGCCATGATTCCCGCCACCGAGACCCGCTTTTGCTCGCCGAAACTGAGATGGTGAATGGCCCGGTGCCGCAGTTCGGACGCGGCCACCGATTCTAAAGCTTCCGTTACTCGTTGCTGGACCTCGGTCTCGGTCAGGCCCAGATGGCGGACGCCGTAGGCCACATCTTCTTCTACCGTGGAGGCGAACAATTGGTCCACCGGATTTTGGAGGACCAGGCCGACCGACTGATACAGCTCTTTTTTGGGTATCTTTCGGATATTTCGGCCATTGATATGCACCGTACCCTGGTCCGGATTGAACAACCCGATCAATACCTTAATCAGGGTGGTCTTACCGGAGCCATTGGAGGCCAGCATGGCCACGAATTCTCCGGTGGCGGCAAAGAAGTTCACCTGGTCTAAGGCCCTGGTTCCTTCCTGGTAGGTATAAGACAAGTTTTTAGCTTCAACGGCAAGTGTCAAAACGACCCTCTAATTACGTGTTACGAAGTGAATCGATGATCGGCGGGGTCAGCGCCGCCTCGGATGATTATTCAATTTTGGGCCTGGTGTAGGACCGCTTCAAATTCATCAATGCTCCCGACCAGGACGGCCTGCTTGAACAATGTGTCAATCCGGCTCAGTTTATCCAGTTTGTAAATGACCTTGGAAACATCCGGTGGCACTTGACCGAATCGGACTTCCAAGATTGCTACCACATCCTTCTGGGCTCTTTGCAGTTCACCCTGCGGCTTCCCCTGGACAAT
>JADFXK010000291.1:5006-5542 GCA_015233625.1 Deltaproteobacteria bacterium
CCGTCCAGATACCTTCTTTGATGCCTTCCTGGAGGCCCGTCTTAAATATATCTTTGCCAATGTCATACACTTTATCGAACCGGTCTTCCAGGGCTTCCATGACCTCTTTCCGGGCCTTTTCCAACTCGCCTATCAGTTTGGCCTGCAGGCGACCCTGTTGTAGGCCGCGTTCGTAACCGGCCTTAAATAAATCCTGGCCGGCGACGGTATCGGCTAAGTCAAAATTTAACGGGGCCATAAACTCCTCTCCGGTCAGGTGACGAAATCTCTTTAGAAAAAGTCCCGTAACCGATCAATTTCGGGGTTGATGTAAGGCCGCTTCAAATTCATCAATGCTCCCGACCAGGATGGCTTGCCGATGTAAGGCCTTGAGCTGGCTTGGGTCAAACAGTTCCTTAACGGCGTCTATGATTTCAGTGGAAATGCGGCCGAATCGGACTTCCAGTGTTTCGATTACGTACTTCTGGGCGTTTTGCAGCTCACCCAGGTGAATTAAATCCTGGCCGGCGACGGTATCGGCTAAATCAAAATTTAAC
>JADFXK010000292.1 GCA_015233625.1 Deltaproteobacteria bacterium
TAAAACCGGATAAAGGTAGAATTACCTTTAAGGGGCAAGATATCGCCGGTCTGCCGGCCTACCGGGTCTGCCGGTTGGGGATTAGTCGTTCATTTCAGATAGTTAATATTTTTAGTAGGTTGACGGTGTTTGAGAATGTCCAGGTGGCCGTCCTGGCCTATCTCAAACGGACCCTAAATCTGTTGCGACCGGTGAAGCATCTGGCCATCCGGGAAACCAAAGACATCCTGGTCAATTTCGGTTTGATGGATAAGGCCGACCGGACCAGTGGATCACTCTCGTATGGCGACCAGAAGGTGCTGGAGATGGCCATTGCCCTGGGGAACCGCCCGGAGTTATTGATTTTAGATGAACCCACGGCCGGGATGTCAGCCGAAGAAACAGCCGGCGTAATTAAGTTGATTCACCGGATGACGTCGGACCTGGGTTTGACCATCTTGTTCTGTGAGCACGACATGGAACTGGTCTTTACCATCTCCCACCGGATCATGGTCATGCAGATGGGCCGGACCATTGTCGAAGGGACGCCGGATGAGGTAAAGAACAATCCTATGGTTCAGGAGGCCTACCTGGGGGGGAAGGGCAATGATTGAAGTCACCGGCATCCACACCTATTACGGCCTGAGCCATGTCTTGTTCGATGTATCGCTAACCGTGTCCCGGGGGGAGATCGTCTGCCTCCTGGGCCGGAACGGGGCAGGAAAAAGCACCACCATGAAGAGCATCATGGGTCTGACCCCACCCCGCCAGGGGACGATCGAGTTCAAAGGGGAGGTTGTCACCGGCCGAAAGCCCTATCTGATGGCCCGAATGGGGATCGGGTACGTTCCGGATGACCGAAGAGTTTTCGCCGATTTAACCGTGGCTGAAAATCTGGAGATATCGGAAAGACGAACCGGCGGTCATGATTCTTGGACCATCGACAGCGTCTATGATTTCTTTCCGCCTCTTCGGGCCTTGGATCGCCGCAAAGCCGGCTTTTTGAGTGGCGGGGAACAGCAGATGCTGACTATCGGCCGGGCCTTAATGACCAATCCCGAGCTATTGCTACTCGATGAACCAACCGAAGGTCTGGCCCCGCTCATGGTTAGGATGTTGGAGGAACAGATCGCCCGGCTAAAGCAAAAAGGACTGACGGTGCTCCTGGCCGAGCAGAATCAGAAGGTGGCTCTGAGATTGAGCGACCGCGGATATGTCATTGATAATGGAATGATCCGCTACCACGGGACCATCGACGAACTTCGGGCCAACGAGGAAATCAGAAGAAAGTATTTGCTGGTCTAGACGCGGATTCTATGATGGAATCCACTTCGCGACATTCTCTCAACGCTGGGTGGACAGGATGAAAGACCAAGATAAATCAAAAGATGAGCTGATTAGTGAACTGGTGGAGTGTCGCCGCAGCTTGAAGATGTTCAAAAGCGTTTTCGACCAGGCCTTTCAGTATTTGGGATTGCTGCAACCCGACGGCACGGTGATCAAGATAAATCAAGCTGGATTAGACGTGGTCAAAGCCCGCGATGAAGATGTGGTCGGCCAATTATTCTGGGAGACATCCTGGTGGCGCCATTCGCCTGCGATTCAGAGGCGGGTCCGGGACGCGGTGGTTAAAGCCGCGAAGGGTGAATTTGTCCGCTTTGAGGTGGCTTATATATCAAAGCAGAACCAGTTTCGATGCATTGATTTTTCTTTAAAGCCGGTGACCGATGGACAAGGGAGAATCATTTTTCTCATTCCCGAAGGCCGCGATATAACCGATAGCAAGCAGATTGAAAAGACGTTGCGTCTGGAAGTTGAACTCAGGAACAGCATGATCGAGACCTTGCCGGCCTTCTTTATTTCTCTTGATCAAGATGGCTCTGTCTTGACCATGAACGCGACCATGCTGCAGGCCTTGAGCTACAGCTTCCAAGAAGTGGTCGGAGCAGATTACTTGACCATGTTTGTCCCGGAACGGGACCGCTCCCGGGTGGACAAGGTCTTTCAAACGCTGTTGCAAGAGGATTATATTGAGCTGATTGAAAACATTGTCCTGGCCAAGGACGGGCGGGAACTCAATATCGAATGGCGGGGCCGGGTTATCCGTGAGGAAGGAAAATTCAAGTATTTTTTTGCGGTAGGCATAGACGTAACCGAGCGGAAAAGAGCCATCGAAGCACTTCGGGCCAGTGAAGAGCAATACCGACTGGTCATGGAAGCTTCCCCCGACCCAATTACGGTGTACAATGCCCGAGGCGAGGTGACTTACATTAATCCAGCTTTTGTGCAGACTTTTGGCTGGGCCAGAGAAGAATTACTCGGCCGGGGCATTGATTTCGTTCCACCTCATGAAGCGGCCAAGACGCAGGACGCCGTGGGACGGTCTTTACACGGGGAAAGCACCCTGTTGGAGACGCAACGGCTGACCAAGGACGGCCGGCTGTTAGATATTCAACTGAAGACGGCTATCCTGCTTGATCGTGATGGTCGGATGGCCGGTAACATCGTTATTTATCGCGACATTACGGAACACAAACGGGCTGAAGCGGCTTTGCGGGAGAACGAGGAAAAATACCGGGTTCTGACTCACGAATCACCGCTGGGCATCGCCATCATTGGTTCCGAAGGAAGCTACAAGTTCATCAACCCCAAATTCACCCAACTTCTCGGTTACACACTTGAAGATGTTCCAACAGGGAAAGACTGGTTCCGGAAGGCGTTTCCTGATCCCGAGGATCGGGCGAGGGCACTCCAGGCCTGGATTAATTGGCCAAAAGACGGTAGCCGCAAATTGATATGGATGGTTACCTGTAAAGACGGGACCAAGAAAGATATCCAGTTCACCCCCATGATCATGAGCACGGGTGATCAATTCGTGCTTTATGAAGATATCACAGAGCGCCGTCGGGCCGAAGAGGATCTGCGCCAAAGTCGGCGCGATTTTCAGCGGCTATACGAAGAATCTAAGAAAGCCGAAGATGTTTATAAATCTTTGCTCAATTTCTCCCCCAATGCCATTATTGTGTACAATATGAATGGTGAAGTGGATTATGTGAATCCGGCCTTCACTCAGATTTTTGGCTGGACTTTCGAGGAGCTTAAGGGAAAACGAATCGATTTTGTCCCGGAATCGGAAAGGCAGATCACCTGGGAAACGGTTATGGGGATCGTCAAAGAAGGCAAGCCGTGTATCGGTTTTGAAACCAAGCGCCTGACTAAAGATGGCTCAATTCTGGACATAAGTATAAGCGGTTCCAGATTTTATGACCATACCGGGACCCCCGCCGGAATGTTGGCCATCCTGCACGATGTGACCGAGGCCAAGCGGATTGAAACCAGGCTTCGTCAGGCTCAAAAAATGGAGGCCGTGGGTGTCTTGGCCGGCGGTATCGCTCACGATTTCAACAACATTTTGGCGGCTATTATGGGTTTCACCGAAATGGCCGCAGTGGAAGCTCCAGAAGGCGGCAGGTTGCGGCACCGCCTGGAACGGGTTCTCCAGGCCAGCCATCGAGCCAAGGAATTAGTAAGACAAATCCTTACCTTTAGCCGTCAAACGGAACAAGAAAAAAAACCGGTTCGCCTGTCTTCCATCGTCCGCGAGGCACTCAAGCTCCTGCGCGCTTCGATCCCTTCGACTATCGAAATTCGCCAAGATATTCAAGACGAAACCGGTGTCATCCTGGCTGATCCGACTCAAATCCATCAAATTCTGATGAATCTTTGCACCAATTCCGGTTACGCCATGCGCGACAAGGGTGGCACTCTCCGAATTACACTGAGCAATCTGTTTCTCGACAATGCGCTTTTGCTCCAACAACTCGATTTAAAGGCTGGTCATTACATCAGGTTAACTGTTGGTGACACCGGCCACGGCATGGACCAAGAAACACAGGAGAGAATATTCGAACCGTTTTTCACGACTAAACCAAAAGGCCAGGGTACGGGCATGGGCTTAGCGGTGGTTCACGGGCTGGTCAAAAGTCATGACGGCGCCATCACCGTTTACAGCGAACTCGGGCAAGGGACGACCTTCCATGTTTATTTCCCCAGGCTGGAAGGGGAGGTCTCCGCCGCCTTAGAAGAAACGGATTTGGGGGCAACCGGCGGCGCCCGGATCCTCTTTGTCGACGACGAAGATCTGGTTGTGGAAATGGGCACGGACATGCTCAAAAGCCTGGGTTACCGTGTCGTGGCCATGACCAACAGCGTCGAGGCCTTGAAACGATTTGGCCAACGCCCCGGCTACTTCGATCTCATCATTACCGACCAGACTATGCCTAATCTGACCGGGGCCGAATTAGCTCGAGAAGTTCTGGATGTTCGCCCAGATATGCCCATCATTCTCTGCAGCGGCTTCAGCGAAACCATCAGTTATGAAGATGCCAAGAAATTGGGTATTAGAGAGTTCGTCATGAAGCCCTTAACCAGACGAGAAATGGCCGCCGTAATCAAGCGCGTCTTGGAAGGCCGGGGGTAGTGGGCCGGCTACTGGTCGCTTGTTGCTGGTTTCTCGTTGCTTGTTGATTGTGGCGGGTTGTCTTTAAAGAGTAACCGGCAACGGAAGAACTTGATTGTCTCGCGGTCTGGAATAATTTTGAGGGAAGCATGTTGGAGATAACCCCGCGCCAAAAGGTGTTGATCGCCTTTCTGGTCTTAATTGTAGCTTATGGCACCCATCCCTACCGGGTCAATCAGGCTAAAGACGAGCCGGCCGTTCCGGTTCAGCCATATTCCGGCCGGGAGAATGCCCGAAGCTACCGGATGGAGATGACCGCGGTCCAAAAGTTTCTCTTCTTTATCCCGATTAATGTCAATCAAGCGACCAGGGCCGACCTGACTTTAATCCCTGGAATAGGCCGGAAGACTGCCGAGAAGATCACTGGCTACCGTAAAACTTATGGCAAATTCAGTCAAGTGGACGACATTCTCCAGGTCAAAGGGATTGGCCAAAAGAAGCTAAACATGATCCGGCCATATATCACGACGGAATGATCACCACGAGTAGACGGAGGCCGATCATAACCGCGGTTGATTTTTTGCCGTTTTTGAACTAAGAGGAGAAACCATGTCCTCATCTTACATTGCCAGAAGACTGCTGCTCTTGATCCCGACTATGTTGGGTGTGGTGACCCTCGTCTTTTTACTCCGACCGTTAATTCCTGGGGATCCCATCGACTACATGCTCGGGGAGCAGGCCCAACCGGCCGACCGGATGTCGCTGATCAAGGAATTTCACCTGGATCTGCCCATTCACCGGCAATATCTGATCTACCTGGGCGAAGTGATTACCGGCGATCTGGGTCAGTCCATTCACACCCGGAAACC
Source organism: Deltaproteobacteria bacterium (assembly GCA_015233625.1). Lineage (GTDB taxonomy): Bacteria > Desulfobacterota > JADFXK01 > JADFXK01 > JADFXK01 > JADFXK01. Next base: position 5,308 of record JADFXK010000292.1, read on the forward strand.
GGTGATAAACATGATCATGGAGCGGTTTCCCGCCACCCTGATGCTGACCTTGGGGGCCATTGCCATATCCATTTGTATCGCCATCCCGGCGGGAGTTCTGTCCGCGGTCAAGCGGGGCTCCTTTATCGACTATGGGGCCATGCTCTTTGCCTTGCTCGGCGTGGCCATGCCCAACTTCTGGCTGGGACCCCTGCTGATCTTGTTGTTCTCCGTTAACCTGGGCTGGTGACCT
>JADFXK010000293.1 GCA_015233625.1 Deltaproteobacteria bacterium
GTGTTCATTCCGCTAGTCTCCTTATCTGGTTGGGTTAAGGCCAAAGGCGCCTCCACTGGCCTGGGAACGCTTTTGTGGCTTGTCGTTTGTTACCGAGTCTATGTAGCAATGATGGGGCCGAATTTGAAAAAAAAATGAAACGGCAAGTCGTCCCGGTGATTTTTACGAATATGCCGTTAACCTGCTGACCTTTTAGCTAGATGGTAAGATACAAATTTGTTAGAAAGGGATACGCCACAATACAAAAATGTAGGAAGACCTCCCGACAAGAGGGTATCCGAAGCTATCCGGCACTGCTCAACCGGAAAATTAAACGGGGCGGGGAAGAATATTTTGGAAATAATGTGAGCGGCTGGGCCTGGCCGCGTCTATCTGAATTTTTGGCATTGACGGCCAGGTTGATGTGCCGGGCGGGCCGACGGCCGAGTAGGATCGGCACGGTACCTTTTTTATTGACTTATTCTCTTGGTTGGACTTATAATAATAGTTAGAAGTTGGCCCAGAATGGACCTGGAGTTCGGGGCGGGTTTTGGGGGACCTCTGTTTCGTTTCATCAAAGTAGCCGCATAGAGGTAGGATCATGATTCGACCTGTGGATATTCAGGGGATTATCCAGCAATCTCCCGAGGTAGGGAGGATCCAGCAATCCGGGCAACAGAACGAGAGTGCCACGGCCTTTGCCGCGGTCAGGACGGATCAGGCCGAAACACGGCTAAAACAGATTCAGACGCAAGAGACCACCGAAACGGAACGCAGTGAAATCAGAGAAGAAGAAAAATCACGGAAACGTCCTTACCGGCCTCGCCGGGTTAAATGGAACCCCCGAAAAAGCAGCTCGCCATTCGTGGCCGAAGACGGTCGGGGCCAGGTGCTCAATGTTGTGGTGTAACTAACGTGCTTTCATTCCTGCCTCCAGTCGATCTCGAATTCTTTGCCCTGTTCCAAATCACGGTTGACTGTCTTCTTTTCGGGTTATTGCTGTATTTTTTGATTAAAACCAGGCCCCGGGCGACCGCCCAGGTCCAAGCCGATATTTTGGCTTTGGCCAAATTAATCAAACAATCCGGGATGGTCTCCCAGGGGTTTGTGACCGGCCTGACCAAACGAACGGAAGAGATCAAGGACCTGTTGGCGCGATTGGCGGAAAAAGAAGCCACGTTAACCGAATTGCTCCAACGGGCCAACATAGATCCGGCCACTCAAGCGGCCCCATCCCGGTCAGGCCCTCGCCTCCCGGAAAATGCCCCCGCCAATGCCTCTGCCCGCCCAGATGCGCCCCGGTCCGATGACATCTATGCCACGATCATCCCCCTGGCCGAACAGGGGCTTGACGAGTCCGAGATCGCCCGGCGCTTGCAGTTGCCCGAGGCCGAAGTCCATCTTTTCCTAAAATTTCGCAACCTGACCAGCCGCCTCAAATAATGACACCTGGTCCCCGCTGCCCCCATCCTGTTTTTGATTGACAATGTCATGAATTTTACTTATAAAAAAAGCCTACCCAAAGAGGTATAGAGCGGTTTAAGCAACTTGCCCCGGCGATTTATCCCGGCATCTCAAAACCTAAAATATCGCTGGGTTTTCTAAAGAAACTCTGCGGAGCCTCTGTCTCAAGCCTTTCCCAACATCATGGAATCAGGCGTCTGGTCTTTTATCGATTCGGCTGGAGGTTTCAAGCCACACACGTCCGATTAGCCGACCCAGTCCAACCCCAGCAAAGGAGATGTAAATGGACTTTTCTTTGACCATGGAACAGGATATCCTGCGGAAGTCAGTTCGTGATTTTGCCGAAAAGGAAATCAAGCCCAGGGCCCGGGAGCTTGACGAACAGGAGGAATTCTCATCCGAACTTACCCGCAGCATGGGTGAACTGGGTCTCTTTGGGATGATTGTTTCGGAAGAATACGGCGGGTTGGGGTTAGACTACATCTCATACATCATTGCGGTGGAAGAACTGGCTCGGGTGGACGGGTCGCATGCAGCCACAGTCGCGGCGGGCAACTCCCTGGGCATAGGTCCGCTCTATTATTATGGCAGCCCGGAACAAAAGAAGAAATATTTACCCAAACTGTGCACCGGCGAGGCCCTGTGGGGGTTCGGGTTGACCGAGCCGAATGCCGGATCTGATGCCGGTAACACCCAGACCACCGCGATTTTGGATGGCAACGAATTTGTCATTAACGGCAGCAAGATTTTTATTACTAATGCTTCCACCGACATGTCCCTGGGCGTGACCGTATTGGCCCGGACTGGAGTCCGCGAGGATGGGAAAAAGGAATTGTCCTGCATTTTGGTCGAAAATGGAACGCCGGGTTTTCTGGCCAAGCCGATGCATGGCAAGCTGATGTGGCGAGCCTCGAACACTTCGGAATTATATTTCGACGACTGTCGCGTTCCCAAGGAAAACATTCTGGGAAAAATGGGGCACGGGTTCCACCAGATGCTGGAGACTCTGGACAAGGGCCGGTTGTCCATTGGGGCCATGGGTTTGGGCGGGGCTCAGGGGGCTTATGAAGTGGGGCTCAAGTATTCAAAAGAACGGGTACAATTCGGGAAACCCATTTCCACCTTCCAGATCAATGCCTTTAAACTGGCCGACATGGCCATGGCCATTGAAACAGCCCGACTTATCCTGTATAAAGCCTGCTGGTTGCATGATCAGAAGAAACCTTTTTCTAAAGAGGCGGCCATGGCCAAATTGTATTGTTCCGAGGTCATGCACATGTGCGCCAACCATTCCGTCCAGCTCCACGGGGGATACGGATTGATGAAGGAGTATGACGCCGAACGATTCTATCGGGATCAAAAATTGCTGGAGATCGGCGAAGGGACCTCGGAAGTGCAACGGCTGGTCATTGCCAGGCTTATCGGCGCTCTGTGATCGGCGAAGGGGACCGGAGGGACGGCCGTTGACACCGTCTCAGAACTGGGTTTCTACCCTGCCGCCGCTACCGGTTACCCTTTGAAGACATGCTTCATATAATAACCTGCACCCAGCACCCAGCAACGAGAACAGGCGGCGTCGCATTTGGAGGCGCATGATGATCATCATCGGAGTCGACACTGGCGGCACCTTTACGGACTTCGTCTATCGAGACGGTGATCAATGGGGCGTGTATAAGTTATTATCCACTCCATCAAATCCGGCCGAAGCGGTCCTGACCGGTTTGCACCACACGGTTCCCGGGGCGGCCAAGAGTATCGTCCATGGCTCCACCGTGGCCACCAATGCCATCCTGGAGCGGAAAGGGGTCCGGACGGCCCTGATTACCAACAAGGGCTTCGAGGATGTTATCGAGATCGGCCGGCAAAACAGATCCCGGTTGTACGACCTGGCCTTTCGGCGGGAGCCTCAGATCGTCCCGGCGGAATTGCGTTTCGGGGTCAAGGAACGCACGACATCGTCCGGTGAAGTGATCCAGGCGCTGGACCCGGACGACCTGGCTGAGGTCATAGACCGAGTCAGCCGGGCCGAAGTGGAATCCGTAGCGGTGTGCTTGCTTTTTTCCTTCCTTAATCCTACCCATGAGCGGGAAGTGGGGCGGGCTCTGGCCCGGCTGAACCTTCCAGTTTCCTTATCCCACGAGATTATTGCAGAATTCAGAGAGTTTGAGCGGACCTCAACCACCGTCGTCAATGCCTATGTGTCACCCCGAATGCAGCGTTATATTTCTTATCTCCGGGATTCTTTGGAATCGGGCGACCGCCTGCGGGTGATGCAATCCAACGGGGGCAGTATTTCCGCCGAGACGTCCATGAAGGAATCGGTCCGAACCATCCTCTCGGGGCCGGCGGGCGGGGCGGTGGGGGCGTATGAGATAGGCCGGTTGGCCGGGTTTGACCGGATCATCTCCTTTGATATGGGCGGCACATCCACGGACGTCTCACTGATGGACGGGAACCTGTCTTTCACCCTGGAGTCGCAGATCGCCGGGTATCCGGTCAAGGTGCCCATGATTGACATCCACACCGTGGGGGCCGGCGGCGGATCCATCGCCCGCCTCGACCAGGGCGGGTCGTTAAGAGTTGGTCCGGTCAGCGCCGGGGCTGATCCCGGTCCCATCGGTTACGGCCGGGGCGACCAGATTACCGTGACCGATGCCAATCTGTACCTGGGCCGCCTCATTCCCGATCATTTTCTGGGCGGGACGATGGCCTTGCACCCGGCCAGGCTGGACCCATACTTCGACCGGATGGCCGGAGATATGGGGCTGACGCCCATCGAGCTGGCCGAGGGGATCCTGGCCGTGGCCAATACGGCCATGGAAAAAGCCATTCGGGTCATCTCGGTGGAACGGGGCTATGACCCCAGGGAATTCGCCCTATTCACTTTTGGCGGGGCCGGGGGCCTGCATGCCGCGGACCTGGCCCGGATGCTCAATATCCACAGAGTGGTCGTACCCCAAAATTCTGGGATCCTGTCCGCGATCGGGATGCTCATGGCCGATGTGATCAAGGACTACTCGCTAACGGTCATGTTGGCTCAGGCCGACACTAATTTTGCCCAACTGGCCGGGTTGTTCGGACCGATTGAAGATAGGGGTCGGAATGAATTAGCGGCGGAGGGGTTGGCCGGGCAAAACGTTATCTTGGAGCGGTATCTGGATATGCGCTACGAAGGGCAATCCTACGAAATTATAGTCCCGTTTGACGAAGACTATGTGGCCGGTTTTCACGCCCTGCACGAAAAGAAATATGGCTACCGAAATAAAGACAAAGCGGTCAGCGTGGTCAATCTCCGCCTGCGGGTCCGGGGCATGCCCGCCAAGCCGACATTTGAGGTCTCACCATTTGTGTCCGCCATCCCACCTGATGCCGCCGTCCTGGGTCAACGCGACGTCTACTTCGCACATCAACCCATCCCTTCCACCATCTATAACCGTGACCGGCTAATGACCGGGAACCGGCTGATCGGTCCGGCCATCGTGGTCGAATATTCCTCCACCATTGTCATCCCACCCTTTGCCCAGGCCCAGGTGGACGGGTACGGGAATCTCATCTTAGACATCGATCAAGAATAATTCCTGGCCCATGGAGGTGCTCGACGATGTTGAAGATGATGGAAGGACAGACAAGGTGCCGTCTAAAAAAAATTGTTGAGGCAGATTTATGTTCGGGCTAATGAAAGCACGTACCTGCACACTGAACCATCCGTCCCGGACCGACCGCCGTTTGCATTACTGCGGCACCTGCAAGACGCTTGGTTCCATCTATGGTACCAAGGCGCGCCTGCTGCTCAATCACGACGCGGTCTTCCTGGCGGAACTGTTGTCGGCAATTTCCTGCCGGGTTGATTCGCACGAAACTTGGTGCCGCGGCATCCGCTCCTTCAGTTGTCTCGCCCGTCCCGGTTCAGATGATGAAATTGCCTTCCCGTTGCGGTATGCCGCAGCAGCTACGATGACCATGGCTGAATGGCGTCTTTCCGACAGAGTAAATGATTCCGGCCGGCTGCGCTGGCGCCTTCTGCAGCGTCTTTATGCGGACAATTTTCGCCTGGCCTCCGACCAATTGACCAGGTGCCGGTTTCCTCTGA
>JADFXK010000294.1 GCA_015233625.1 Deltaproteobacteria bacterium
ATGCGGTTCGTTCCGGAGTCATTGGGTTGGCCAAGACCCTGGCCAAGGAACTGGCTGAGTACAATATCTTAGTGAACAATGTTTGTCCTGGGTTCACCATGACGGAAAGAGTCGAGAGCCTGGCTGCAGAATTGGCCGCAAGGACTAACCGGGCGCCGGAGGAGATCATTCGGGACTGGGAACTTCAAGTGCCCTTGAAGCGGCTGGGAAAACCGGAAGAACTGGCCGATCTGGTGGTCTTTTTGGCTTCGGAACGGGCCGGCTATATTACCGGCGCCACCATCCAGGTTGACGGCGGCTTTTTTAAGGGCCTGATGTAATCAGGATTCAGGATCGGGTTGAATCAGGAAATTGGGAGTGATCATGATTTGGGATGTCCATACGCACATTTTTTTACCTGAGGTGCGCCGGGATAGGCAACGCTTCTTTAAGAGCGAAGACGAATTCCAGTGGATCTATCAGAACGAAAAAGCCCGGATGGTCGGTCCAGAGGATCTGTTGACGACCATGGGCGAGGATGGGGTAGAGCGGGCTGTGGTGTTTTCTTTCCCCTGGCATGATCCCGGCCTGGCCAGGGAGTCAAATGATTATGTCCTGGAGTCGGCTCAGAAATCCGGGGGGCGATTGATTCCGATGGCCTGCTTCGACCCTATGTCTAAAGAAGCCGCCAATGAGACAGAGCGATGTCTGATTGCCGGGGCCCGAGGAGTAGGGGAGTTGGCCCTATATCTGGCTGGGTCGATGCCTGATATGATCAAGAACTTGACTCCGGTGGCTGAATTGTTGAAAGCCTATGGCTGGCCTCTCTTGATCCACACGAATGAACCTATCGGACACTCTTATCCCGGCAAGGCGGACATGTCTTTAAAGGACATCTACGCGCTGGTGAAGGCTTTTTCGGAAAACACACTTATCCTGGCCCATTGGGGCGGGGGGCTGTTTTTCTATGGCTTGCTTAAGAAGGAAGTGCCGGAAATGTTGAAGAATGTCTATTATGATACGGCGGCGTCTCCTTTTTTGTACCTACCCCAGGTTGTTGAAATTGCATGCAAAATAGTCGGGGCAAACAAGGTCTTGTTCGGAAGTGATTATCCTTTGATTCGACCGGCCAGATATTACCGAGAGATCAAGGCGGCGCGGTTAGATCCGGATGATCTGGCCCTGATCCTGGGTGGCAACCTGGAGCGCCTCATTTCTCAAGAGAAAGAGATCTAACCGGACCTCCGCTGGTCTCTGGCCATACAAGTTATAGATACTTCGAACGGTCATAATTGTTCTTGGTTGAGGAAACGTGGTGGCTGGTTACTAGTTCCTTGTTCAATCGGCAACAGGTGCGCTCAGCAAGGGCAATTATAGCCATGCCAAGTATGAATCCTTTGTTGACAAGGTCTAGTTGATATGCTTAAATGTCATTTCCCTGGGTTTCCCAGCCGGAGTGGCTAGTTTACCCGGCACTGACACGTCGACGTTCGGAATTGCTGGGGATTCCATCCGACACCAATGCCTATCGAAATTCGTCATGGAACCCGTGAAATTATCCGGGAGATACCAAAATATTGATTATGGTTATTCATGACTACCATTTTTAGAGGAGAAACAAATGGCTGACGCCTTGCTGCACGTAAACGACGATAACTTTGATGCCGAGATACTAAAATCCAACCTTCCATCCCTGGTAGATTTTTGGGCCGCCTGGTGTGGTCCATGCCGGGCCATCGCCCCGGTGGTTGAAGAACTGGCCAAGGAATATGCCAACAAGATCAAGATAGCTAAACTGAATGTAGATGAAAACCCCAAAACGGCCGGCCAATATGGAATTCGGGCAATCCCCACGCTGATTTTGTACAAAGGGGGACAAATCGCCGAGCAAATAACCGGCGCCGTGTCCAAGGCCCAGATAGAAAACGCCATAAAAAAAGTGATCTAAAAGTTAGGCTCCAGAGATGACTGTAGACCGTGATATTATCATTATTGGCGGTGGCCCGGCCGGACTTACGGCTGGGCTTTACGCTGGTCGTTCCATGCTCAACGTCTTGATGCTGGAGAAGCTTTCACCAGGGGGCCAGGTATTGACCACCCACTGGGTCGAGAATTATCCTGGTTTTCCCGGCGGAGTAAGTGGATTCGACCTGATGGATAAGATGAAGGATCAAGCCCTGGAGTTCGGCCTGGTCATTCAAAGCGGCGAGGTCGTGTCCATTCAACCGGGTGGGCCGGAGCAAGACTATCACCGCGTGGTGCTTACAGACGGGGAATTGACCTGTCGCAGCCTGATCATCGCGACCGGCGCCCAACCTCGGAAACTGGGTTTGCCAAACGAGAGCGCCATGGTGGGCAAAGGAGTATCTTATTGCGGCACCTGCGATGGCCCGTTCTACCGGGGGATGACCGTAGCTGCCATAGGGGGCGGCGATACGGCCTTGGAAGAGTCGTTGTTTTTGACCAAATTCGTATCTAAGGTTTTTTTGATCCATCGTCGGGATGAGTTTCGGGGCACCAAGGTCCTCAGAGACCGGGTTCGCCGCAACGACAAAATAGAGATCATCTGGGATACGGTCGTTACCGCCATAACCGGCGATGACCAAGTAACCGGAGTGGCTCTTAGGAACGTCAAGACCAATGAAGTCTCCACCTTGCCTGTCGATGGCGTTTTTCCGCTCATCGGTGTTCAGCCGATTTCCGACTTTGTCAAGGGCGTCGTAAACTTAGATGGCGGTGGCTTCATCACTACCAACGAATCCATGGAAACTTCGGTTAAGGGCATCTTCGCCGCCGGTGATGTTCGGTCTAAACTCTTTAGACAGATTTCTACTGCGGTGGGAGACGGAGCGGTAGCCGCGTTTATGGCCGAAAAGTATATGGAACAACTGCATTAGTGGGCAATATGCGAAAACATAAAAGAAGCGTCTTCAGGTTAGTCATGCTGAGTCTAGCCCTGATCGCCCTACCTGGCTGCAGCGTATTGAATTGGTTAGGTATCGGTAACCCGCCTAAGGAAGAAGGCCCGATGGGTCCCCATCAACTGGCCGCGGAAGGGATGGACGAGTTTAACGATCGGCATTACAAAAAGGCCGTTGAACTGTTTAAACAAATCAAGGACCGTTATCCTTACAGCAAGTATGCGGTGTTAGCCGAATTGAAGACCGCCGACGCCCATTACAACCTGGAAGAGTATGTTGAAGCCGCTTTTGAATATCAGGACTTTGAAAAGCTGCATCCCAAGAATGAAGTTGTCCCATATGTTATTTATCAGACGGGGATGTGTTATTACAATCAGATGCTGACCATAGACCGTGATCAATCGGCCACGGAGAGCGCGGTGAAAGAGTTTGAGCGATTGGTCAGGACGTACCCCAATTCAAACTATGCCATCAAAGCCAAGGCGCGGCGAGATAAATGTATCAGGAACCTGGCTGACCACGAGTATTACATCGGAGAATTTTATTTTAAGTCCAAGCATTATCAGGCCGCTCTGGGCCGGTTCAAAGGTATTTTGGAAAAATATCCCGATGTCGGTCAATACTACGACACGATGAGCTACATTCAAAAATGCCAGGCCATGTTAGCGGAACAAGCCAAAAAGGAACCGACTAAGAAAGTAGTTCAAGACAAGACCACCCCGGAAGCCAGTCCGCCTCAAGACGGCAAGACTATCCCGGCCGGGCCCAAGCTCCAGGAACCAAAAGACGCTCCAGGACAGGGAGCACCTCAAGAAGCAACCCAAAAGAAATAGAAATCAAGAAGCATCATCTTTAACTAGGAATTTTGACCCTTGATCTTTTTGATTCATCCGGCATATGGCCAGGGCAGGGAATGGCTGTTTCTGCGTAAAAATTGATCGATGCTCCAGATTATCCCGACGACCTTGGAATTATTTTCTTGGGAAGCAAGAGTCATTTATGGCGGAGAAGAGTGACGAACAACAAGTGATCCATGAGGTCCTATCGAAACTAAAGGAAGTTGATGAACTAGTCGTCTCTTATCGGGAAACCATAGAGGGATTGGAAAAGCAGCGAAAGGCGGCCGCGGAACAGTCGCCCGGAGCTATCAGGCCAGGCGATGAAACAGAAGAGGATGTAATTTCCGCCCTTAAACGGGCTAAAGGGGCGAAAGAGCTGTTGGACCGGCAATATCAGCGGCTGATCAATGAAGCTCTTCAGACAGCACTACAGATTCCGGGAGAACAGCATAGGCAAGAATCAGTAGTTCGCCCTCGGATTTCGGCTCGAACGATTGCTTTAGCATCACTATTGGCCACTATTATACTGTCACTTTTGTTTTATTGGTTGAGCACTCGATTTATCGCCCCGTTGCCGCCTCCCCAGGTGACGAAACACAGTCAGCCATCCGGCTCAGGAAACCTGGTTCCGTCGCCCCCAAAGAAGGCTCCAGCCGAGAAACCTCAGCCGGCAAACTGAATTGAATATGGCAGACGCCGTTACAAGGAGCACGAGATGAGACTGATGCTAAATGGGGAAGAACTAATCGTGGAAGGGTTGAACAATGATGCAACTCTTGGTGATATGATCAAAGTGGTCGAAACCAGGTTTCTACCCAAAGGTCACGTCATAACGATTATCAAGGTACATGATGATGAGATATCCCATGAAGCGGAAATGGATTTGATGCCCGAATCCCTGGCCGGCATACGGTCTCTGGAAATTAGCTCGGCCGATCCCATGATGCTGGCCGCGGAAGGTATTAAGGACGCCCAGGAATATATCAAGAAACTGATCGGTGGGGTGGGCGAGGCCTTGTCCTTTTTCCGGACCATGAGTGTTCAAGATGGGGGCCGCATCCTGGTTAAGATCGTGGAAGGGCTAAATTGGTTTACCCAGATTGTATCCCGGTCGGAACCCTACCTTCACATCGACTATGCCTCGTATCATTACCAGGGTAAAACCCTGGCCCAACATTTTGGCACCTTGCGCCAAACCATCATACAAATGTCCGAAGCGCAAGCTCGGAACGACTGGGTGTTGCTGGCCGACTTGCTGGAATATGAACTAACCCCCATTTTGCAGATATGGGAAGGTGTTTTGCCGGTGTTGGAGCAGAGATCAGCCGCTCATCAGGTCAGCCGGCCATCCTGATTCGGCTTAGTGGATTTTGCATGTCTCCCAGCCCAACGAACGGCAATAGCGGGTGATGGTCTCAACATCTGTGGGCAGACCGTCGGGGGCAGGTGATGACCGGCCAAGTAGTCTTTCAGATAAGTTATTCTGCCCGGTATGCCAATTTCTTCCAATTCGGCGTAACTGCAATCCTCACCTCCTGAGTCTACTCCCGTTGTCCCCTCAATTGTCCGCCAGGCTTCCAGTTGACTATGCGCCATGATGAGGGCCAGATCCTGTGGGTCCAAGTCTTTTTTCGGGGCCATTCAAGATGCTCTTATTAATCTTCGTGTCTTGGAAGAGAATCCGGGACCATGCGGCATGAAGAGGTGCAGGCCGCTCGACGGGCCCGGATGAATTCAATGATGCCGGGCATAATTGACAAAATGATAATAGTCAAAATGACCAGGGAAA